>CAZPPV010000058.1:2735-4351 GCA_964588565.1 uncultured Candidatus Saccharibacteria bacterium
AACTGTGGTTTATATCCTGTGAAGAATGGGGTATGACGACCACCTTCTTCTTTTGTAAGGATATACACTTCAGCTTCAAATTCAGTATGGGGTGTAACTGTACCAGGTTTTGCAAGAACCTGACCTCTAGTAATATCTTCTTTTTTAGTTCCACGAAGCAAAACACCAGCGTTGTCTCCGGCCATTCCTTCATCAAGAGATTTATTAAACATCTCAATACCGGTAACAGTTGTTTTTGTAGTATCTTTAATACCAATTATCTCAACTTCTTCACCAACTTTCACAATACCTCTTTCAATCTTTCCTGTTACAACTGTACCACGACCTTCAATAGAGAAGATATCCTCAATTGGCATAAGAAAAGGTTTATCGGTATCACGCTTTGGTTGTGGAATATATGTGTCCAGTGCATCAGCAAGCTCAAGAATTTTCTTTGCCCATTCATCGTCTACTGAAGTTGCTTCAAGAGCTTTAAGAGCTGACCCTTTTATAACTGGCGCATTTTCACCGTCATAATCATATTTTGTAAGAAGTTCACGAACCTCTTCTTCAACAAGGTCCACGAGGTCATCGTCATCAACCATATCAACTTTATTCAAAAATACAATAATTTTTGGAACTCCAACCTGTTTCGCAAGCAAAATATGCTCACGTGTCTGAGGCATAACACCATCAGAAGCTGCAACTACTAGAACTGCGCCATCCATCTGCGCGGCACCTGTAATCATATTTTTGATATAGTCTGCATGACCCGGAGCATCAATATGCGCGTAGTGACGCGCATCTGTGCTATACTCATTATGAGAAAGTGCAATGGTAATACCACGCTCTTTTTCTTCAGGAGCAGCATCAATCTGACTAATATCTTTTAATTTTACATCTTTCCCCGCAAGATTTAATACATGGAGGATTGCAGCGGTTAATGTTGTTTTACCGTGGTCAACGTGACCAATAGTACCAACGTTAACATGCGGCTTTGATCTATCAAAAGCTTCTGCCATACTATTTTAAATATTTAATAATTAAAGTTCAGTGCGCGAGAACATTGCCTAAACTTTAACCACTAAACTTATAAATAAAAATTAATAATATATTCTATTTATACACGCGTAATGTATAAACAAAAACAACGCACTACTGCGTGTACTCGGTATAATAACAAAAAGTGAATATTAGTCAAGCTTTTTATTTTCTTAAGATATAATTATAAAACCATGAAGCAATACAAAAATGAGTAAGTGCCATAAGCCCAGCTGCAAATATGTATAAAATCCCAAAAATATACATCCACAACAAACTACCAAAGTAAATTGATACCGTTGCTCCTCCTAAAAAAAGTAGTCCAACTGCACACGCAACACGTTTTTGGATAGTGCTTGTAGGAAGTTTAACTTGCCCTGTAAACCTAGCAAATAAATTATATAAAACATCAATCGGTTGCCATCTAGGAGTAACAGCTCCAAGAAATGCAAATATTGACAATGTTACAAACATAATAAAACTCTGATAATAAAATCCTAAAAATACCAGTAATATACACACTGTCGGTGTAACTCTTAGCGCGATATTTAATTTATTTTTCTCTTCTATGGACAAAAAAGTAAACCCTTGCCCAT
>CAZPPV010000059.1:0-4301 GCA_964588565.1 uncultured Candidatus Saccharibacteria bacterium
AGTACATTTAATCGTACAGTTTCTCTGGCTTTCATTGCTTCTTTTATCTCGTCTTTTATTTGTTCATGTATCATATAATTTTAAATTATTAATTATTATATAATCATAATACGGTATTCAGCTCTATTTTTCAATAAAAACACTCGTTATAGAATGTATTGACATTTTAATACTTTAGTGTTATGATTAAATAAGGTAATATTATATATTTTTTTACAACATATCACAGGAGAATTATTATGTGTAACAAATCTGAATGTACTCGGTGCATTGAAATGAAGAAAGAAATTGAAATATACAGGAATGCAAATATTCGTCTTCATGCTAGGGTAGAAATAGAGTCAATGAAACGAAAAAAAGCGGAAGAGAACGAAAAAGATGCTATTGAAAAATCTAATTTAGACCCACTTACAAATTTGCTACATAAAATATCTTTTCGTGAAGCAGGGAGTCATTTATTTGCATTCGCAAAACGTAGGCACATACCATTAACCGCACTTTATATCGATCTAAACGATTTTAGTGAGATTAATAATAAGTATGGTCATCGTGTTGGAGATAATGTCTTAAAAGAAGTATCTGCATTGTTTAAAAGTTTACTTCGTGAAGCTGACATTATTGGACGTGACGGTGGTGATGAATTCTTTGCTTTGTTAATCGATACAAACTATGAAAGTGCCAAGAATGTTTCTTTGAAGATAAAATATGCATTGGAAAAATATTCATTCCATTCAAAAGGAAAAGAATTCTTCTTAAATGCTGCAGTCGGAGTTGTAGAATTCAAAGAAGAAATGGATGATTTGGAGGAATTAATTGAGTGCGTTGATGAAGAAATGTATAAAATTAAGAATAATATGAAAAATTGTTCTTAGAAAAGTTTTAAAGTTTAAAGATAGGCAGTCAAATGTCTATCTTTTTGTTATTTTATAATCTATAATAGTATTATAAATAAAAGTAATGTGGAAAATCAAATTTTAGAAAAAATAGAAGCGCAAGATGAAAAAATCAATAGTATCTATAAATCTGTTGAAAAAACTAGAAAGTATTTACAGTGGACATTTTATTTAACTATCGCTTTTTTTGTTCTACCTCTTATAACCATCGTAGTAATTTTGCCATCATTATTAAATGGCATAACCGCTATGTATAATATTTAATAAAATATGAGTCAATATTATAAACCACATAGAAATCCAAATTGGAATTATGGTGGCGGTAGGTTTCGATTAAGTAGATCAAAAATAGACCTTTTTTTGAACTGTCCGAGATGTTTCTATCTCGATAATAAACTCGGAGTGGCACGCCCTCCAGGATTTCCATTTGCTCTTAACTCTGCTGTCGATGCACTTTTCAAAAAAGAATTTGATATTTATCGCGTAGATAAAATACCACACCCTATAATGGAAAATTATGGTATTGATGCTATTCCTTTTCAGAATCAACAAATGGAAATGTGGCGTGATAATTTTAAAGGAGTAGAATGTAAACACAAATCAACGGGGTTTACTGTGTGTGGGGCCGTTGATGATATATGGGTAACACCCGACGGAGAACTTATGGTTGTTGATTATAAATCAACAAGTAAAGATGGAAAGATAGAAGAGCTAAATCAAGATTGGCATATTGGATACAAAAGACAAATGGAGGTGTACCAATGGTTGTTACGGCAGAATGGATTTAATGTATCAAATACTGGATATTTTGTATATGCAAATGCTACTAAAGATAGAGAAATGTTTGGCGGTAAGCTTGAGTTTGAAGTTACTATTATTCCGTATGTTGGGGATGACAACTGGATAGAACCAACCATAAAAGAAATAAAGATTACGTTAGATAGTGAGAATATACCAAATCCTAGTGATGATTGCGATTATTGTGCATACAGGAAAGCATCTAGAGATGTTTTACTAGAAAAACAAAAAAGTTCGAAAGAGAAAATTTCTGGACAACAGGCTTTATTGTAGAAATGTATTAAATATAAGGAAAATAATCGTAGTATGTAAAATTATATACTACGATTTTTGTGATATAATTTAGTAATATGAACAATACAAAAACAACGAAATGGTATAAACTTTCAGTGAAAGAAATAGAAAAAAAATTAAACACTGATATAAAAGATGGTCTTACTGATGAAAAAATTTCAGCCCGGCAAAAAAAATATGGCAAAAATAAATTTGAAGAAAAGAAAAAAGAAACTTCTGTAGATAGAATCTTCAAACAGATTAAAAGTCCTCTTGTTTCTATACTTATAATAGCTGGTATTGGAACATTACTACTCGGTGAATATCTTGATATGATTGTGATTTTTGTCGCTGTTTTTATAAATGTTATTATCGGAGTATTTCAAGAAAGAAGAGCTTCAAGGGCGTTTGAAAAATTAGCTGAATTTCAAGAAAAAAGTTCTACTGTAATACGTAATAAAAAAAAGATTGTTATAAATGTAGAAGAGCTTGTTCCTGGCGATATCATTTTAATAGATGCTGGTATGTATATTCCAGCAGATGCACGCATAATAGAGAACAAAAATATATCAATAAATGAATCTGCTTTAACTGGTGAATGGATAAATGTGAATAAAGATTCTTGCATAATAGAAAAAGATACACATATTACAGGACAATTAAATATGCTTTGGATGGGTACTCTTGTGTCTACAGGTACAGCAATATGTATTGTTGTAGAGACTGGTAATAAAACTCAAATAGGATTAATTGCGAAAAGTTTGGCATATTTAGAAGACGAACAAACACCACTACAAAAAAGTATTAAAAAAATAGCAAAATTTTTAGCAAAATTTACACTAATATCTGTTGTCGCTGTACTTTTTTTGGGTATATTCAGAGGTGAGAATATTTCAGAAATGTTACTTATTGGAATTGCACTTGCTGTGGCTGTAATGCCCGAGGGTCTTCCTGCTGCTGTTACCGTCGTTCTTGCTCTTGGTATGGAGTCTATATTAAAACGTGGTGGTTTGGTTAGGAATCTTCTTGCTGCTGAAACATTGGGAAGTACAACAGTAATACTTACCGACAAAACTGGTACTTTAACAATGGCAGAGATGAGAGTTGCATCAATCTCTACGTATCAATCTATCTCTAATAAAGATAAGAACAAGAAAGATTTTTTTGGGTCTGAAGATGAAAGAGATATTCTAGATATGGCAATTTTAACATCTGATGCATTTGTTGAAGGAAAAGAAGAAGCACTTGCACAGTGGGTTGTGCATGGACGTCCAGTAGAGAGGGCTGTAGTTTTAGCAGGTCTTGATTCTGGTACAAGTCAAGAAAATCTTTTTGAAATACAACCAAGAATTGATTTTGTTCCATTTGAATCTAAGAAAAGATTTGTTGCGTCTTTACATAAAACAAAAAAAGAAGGTATAAACAGAGTTTATGTTAGTGGTGCGCCAGAATTATTACTTGGAAAAGCTACGTTTGTATACTCAAATAAGAAAAAAATTAAACTTACAGAAAAGATACGAAAAGAGATGGAATTGATACAAAAAGAAAAGAGCAGAGAAGGTATGCGTCTCATAGGTATTGCATATAAAGATGTTGATTGGAAAGAATTTAACAAAAAACTAACTACAGAAAGTGATCTAATACTAGAAAAAACTGTATTTGCAGGTTTTGTTGTATTGCATGATCCCATTAGGCAAGATGTTGCAGAGTCAATAAAAACAGCTAAAGAAGCAGGAGCAAGAGTGATAATGTTGACGGGTGATAATTCTGAAACAGCAGCAAAAATAGCAGAAGAAGCAGGGATAAAAAGAAAAGAAAGTAAGGTTCTCACTGGAGATAATATTGAAAAATATAATGATGCTGAACTCATAGAAGCATTAAAAGTGACAGACGTTTTTGCTAGAGTACTGCCAAGTCAAAAATTACGTATCTCACGGCTCTTAAAATCTGAAGGTAATGTTGTTGCTATGACAGGAGACGGTATCAACGATGCACCAGCATTACATAATGCTGATATCGGTATAGCACTTGGAAGTGGTACTGAAGTTGCAAAAGAGGCATCTGATATGATTTTGATAAATAATAGTTTTAGTATAATTGTAAGTGCGATAGAAGAAGGTAGAAGAATATTGGATAACCTAAAAAAGATAGTAGCTTATTTATTATCAACAAGTTTTAGTGAAATATTTGTGGTTGGCGGAGCACTTATTATAGGGGCACCTTTACCGCTCTTGCCTGTACAAATTTTGTGGACAAACATCATAGAAGAAGGTTTTATGAATTTTGCTTTTGCTTTTGAACCAAAAGAAAATGATATAATGAAACGGGACCCTCATT
>CAZPPV010000060.1:0-4248 GCA_964588565.1 uncultured Candidatus Saccharibacteria bacterium
TAATCATTCTTATATTTTATAAAAATAGTCTAATAAAATCAACCTATCATCTCATATAGAACATTTATCCAATGAAATTTTTATAGTCTGGCGTAAGTAATGCACCTGTTATTGTATCGATAATAAGCCACGCTGCAAGAGTTATCAATATTCCAACAAACACCCACAAAAATATATCCTTTGCTGTTTTTATCTTAGTTTCATTACCACCTGCTGTAAGCATCAAAACACCTGCCCAAGAAAACATAATAGCAGACAAAGGCAACGCCACTCCAAACATCAGAAATCTAACTATATTACGAACTAGATCTATTAGGTTATTAAATTTACACGGATCATTTGCCCCATTAGTACAAGGCACCAATCCAGCTGAGTATACAAAAGCAGGTACTGCGAAAATAAAAGTGGTCAAAATAAACATCCAGATTTTTTTATATTTTATAATAAATTTTCGCATTTTAATTTTTTTTACAGATTATAATAAATTAAAATCTACTTTAATAAATTTTGTATTTCAGCACCTGTAGAAATAATAGAGCTACTAACCATTTGCTTACCAGATGATATACTATTTACCATATTCTTAAAAATATTTTCTGTATCTATAGGTGATGGATCAAGCCACGCTTTGCTTATAAGTGCTGAATCATAAAACAAAGACATGTACGCATCACTTGGTTTTTTTGAAAGAAGATCTCTTCGCACTGGCGGCAAATTCAAAGCTTTTGCAAGACCTGCCACAAACTCTGGATTTGATAACATTATAGATACCTTAAAAGCTTCAGTAATATTCTTTGAATGTTTCAATATAGAAAGACCTTGCATGTTACCAAATGTTATACTTGTTCTACTCCCTTTTGTTTGAGGCATCTTAGCAACATCAAAATTTAGATTAGGATTTGTTTTTTCTATATCTGAAACTTCACTAGCAAAACCAAAATATACAGCAAGATTTCCTTTTGTAAACATATCGAATGAATCTGGAAGTGAACTATTCCATGAATAATTTGATTTTATAGGATTAGAAAATCCTGTATAAAAATATAGAGCAGATACAGCAGGTGGTATTTTACCACCAAACATCCCACCAAAAACTGATACAACTCCGCTTTTTGCCAAAGTACTTTTTGCCGTAATTGGATCCCCGGCCTGCATTATAAGTAATGACAATATGTCTTTAGCGTGTGTAATATTCTGGAATCCACCCAATGCTACTGCACTTTGTGATATGTTTGACTGATTATCTTTTACTGTTACATTTTGTGCAATCTTATAAAATTCATCCCAATATTTTGGAGGTTCGCTTATTCCAGAAGAAGAAAAGATGTTACGGTTCCAATACATCACCATAGGATTTATTGTAATTGGCATAGCCAAAATACCTGTCTTATTTAGATAAAGTTCTCCTTCTTGTATAAATCTATT
The DNA here is from genome assembly GCA_964588565.1 of uncultured Candidatus Saccharibacteria bacterium. Classification (GTDB taxonomy): domain Bacteria; phylum Patescibacteriota; class Minisyncoccia; order Phycocordibacterales; family UBA1539; genus CAYSEK01. The sequence continues at coordinate 1,426 of CAZPPV010000060.1, forward strand.
CTTAAAATCACGTACAGACATAGATTTATATGGGACAGGATATATTTTATCAGAATACTGTAATATGAGATTTTGTGGTAATAAAATCATGTCAGGGCCCTTACCACTGGCTAGTGCATCTATAAGGTCTTTATTAAACACATTTTTCCTTTTCTGTTTATAGATTATCTTTCCTGAATTCTTAGGAAAGATATCATGCATTGTATTCATTATTATACTATCAGGTAATGTTCCCCATATAGTTATATTATTCCTTAGTTTTGAGCTATCTTTTTTACCACTACCTGCTCCAAGAGAAAAATATGCCATACCAATAACAATAAATGCACCGAATACAACTAAAATTATTGTTTGGAATGTGCTTGTTTTTTTCATACTCTTTATTCTTATATTTAGTTAATTTTTACAACAAACCCATAATGATTATCTCCAGCAGAAATATTTTTAATAAATACAAAACCATTATCTTCAAACAAAGACCTTGCATCTTCATACGAAACAACATGGTCAGGGTTGGGTCCTGTACCATTAAAAGATTCTTTCCAGTCAATAACCAACACTTTGCCATTATGCTTTAATATTCTTTTTATCTCTTTTATAAATCCGCTAGTATCTTCTACTTGAAACAAAATATTTGATGCAACAACAGCATCAATAATATTATCTTTTATTTTTGTTTTTCCATTACGTTCAATATCACCCCATATAACCTCAATATTCGAAACACCTTCCTGGTGTGCAGTGTTTTTTATATTTGCAAGAAGTTCTTTTTGCACTTCAACTGCATATACACGACCACTCTCTCCAACTTCCTTTGCCGCCTCTATGGAGTAAGCACCTATACCAGCTCCAAGATCTGCGACAATCTGTCCCTCATAAAGTCCGAGTTGTCTTATATTGTTTTTAGGGTCTGAAAAAGCCATACTTAATATTATACATTAGATAAAAATTAAAATCACATTTTACTGTGTATAACCACCACTATCTTCTGAAAAAGCCCACCAACGTGGTCAACGTCAAATTGGTCAACGTGGCACGTTGACCAATTTGGTGGTTTAAAAATTTACAAACGAACCAGCGAAGCGATACTATCACCTTCACGTAATTTCATGATCCTAACACCTTGAGTTTGTCTTCCTAGAGAAGGTATGTCTTTTAGGTCTGTTCTTATCACCTGACTTTTTTTAGATATAGCAACTATTTCATCATCATCATCAGTAACAATCTTCGCAACAATAATATTACCAGTTTTTGGTGTTACTTTTGCAGTTTTTATACCAGAACCACCACGTTTTTGAATTTTATATTCATCAATTGGGGTTTTTTTACCATATCCATGTTCGCTCATAACAAGTAATTGTGGATTTTTATAAGATTTTTTTATTACACTTGTTCCTATGAGTTCATCTTTTCCTCCCAGTTTTAATGCCCTTACTCCACCAGCAGCACGACCCATCTCTCTTACGTCAGATTCTTTAAACCTTATAGACTGACCAAGTGTAGTCGCCAAAACAATACTATCCCCTTCTTCAACAAACAATGCATTCATGAGCTCATCGTCTGAAGATAATTTAATTGCTATCAAACCACTCCTACGTACATCTTTGAAACTCTCTGCTGAAACTTTCTTCACAACTCCATTTTTCGTAACCATCATAAGTGAAAGCTTCATATTTTTTATCTCTTTTGGCATGGCCAAAATAGATGTTATCTTTTCATCACCAGAGATAGACAAGAAATTCATTACTGATTTGCCTTTTGTTGCACGCTTACCTTCTGGTATATCATACATTTTTATTTGATAAGCTTTTCCTTTGTCTGAAAAGAATAATAAATCACTATGAGTATTCGCTGAAACAAAAGAAGTAATGAAATCTTCATCTTTTGTGTTTAAATCGATAACACCAACACCTCCACGTTTTTGACTTTTGAATTCATTCGGATTTGTCCTTTTTACATACCCCCCTTTCGTAAATACAAGTACAGATTCTTCTTCTGGGATGAGGTCTTCTAGAGATATGGAACCTGCTTTACTTTTAACAACTTTGGTTCGTCTCTTATCTGCATATTTTTCTTTTATCTCTGCTAGCTCACTCTTTATGACACTCAATATTTTTTTAGGACTAGAAAGTAAATCTTTTAAGTCTTTTATTAAAGATAATTTTTCTTTGAGTTCAAGCTCTATATTTTTTCTTTCAAGTCCTGCTAATTTTTGCAGTTTCATTTCCAAAATTGCTGAAGATTGTATCTCTGAAAACTTAAATTCTTTCATCAGATTAGCATGTGCTGTTTTGGTGTCTTTAGATGCTTTAATCAATTTTATTATCTTGTCTATGTGATCAAGAGCTTTTTTAAGCCCTTCCAATATATGTGCTCTCGCCTGTGCTTTTCTTAGTTCAAACTCTGTACGACGCTTCACAACAACTTGCCGATGTAAAACAAACACGTTGAGTGCTGACTTCAAAGATAATGTCTGAGGAATACCATTCACAAGAGCAAGCATATTAAAATGAAAAGTTGTTTCAAGCTCTGTGTGTTTATATATATAATTCAAAACCTTCTGAGGATGAGCACTTGATTTGACATCTATAACGACCCTGATGTCTCTTGTTGATTCATCACGAAGCCCTTTTATACCTTCTATCTTTTTATCGCGTACCAAATCGGCTATTTTTATGATCAGGTCAGCTTTATTAACACGAAAAGGAAGTGACGTTATTACAATTTGGTTAATATTTTTTTCTTCTACAATGTCAACTTCTCCCCTACACACAACACCTCCTCTACCTGAAGCATAAGCATGATGTATGTCTTGTTCTCCAA
>CAZPPV010000061.1:0-4124 GCA_964588565.1 uncultured Candidatus Saccharibacteria bacterium
CTTGGTTGGAACGTCTTTTCGATCGGATTGGCGTTGTTGAAAAATACCTAGAAGCCATTACGTTGGCGATTCTCGCGTTAAGAGAGTTTTTCGATTACTTAGCTGAATTGTGCGAAGAATCACCATCCGCCCTTAGGCTTGATACAAGCGCCCTGAACGACGATCGTCCTGAAGAAGATCGCAGAGCTATCTGTTATTGCCGAAAATGGCGGAGAAAGGATGAGCTGAAGCCTTAAGCGATCTCTCGATGGCTTTAAGAATTTATCCACCCAAGAATTTCCTCAACGCTCGATGTTTGAATTCCACACTAAGATGTCGATAACCTCAATCGTTTTCATAAAGACAGATTTTAAAAGTTTTCAGTTATCGACCAAGTGGATATTTATCCACCTTGGTGTCGGAGATGGAATACTCGTGAGTTTGTACGTTTCTGTCATTTTGATTTGAATTTAATTTGGGGGTTTGAGGGTTAGAATTTGCTAAGTTATCCACAGATGCTTTGCCTTTCATTTGTTAATAATTTTGTTAAATACCTTTATTAGCATTTAAAATTTCTTTATTTTTCAACTAGTTACGTATCTTTAAGGTGAGAGTTTCGCGGTTAAGGGTGTAAGGTTTCGCGGTTAAGGGTGTAAGGTTTCGCGGCATAATCCACAAGTGAAAAATGAGTTATCCACAGGCCATAAGGTGTAAGGTTTCGCGGTAATGGTGTAAGACTTTCATTCTTTACACTTATCAAAGTGTGTATTATTCTAAATCTTAACACCATTACCGCGAAACCTTACACCTTATGGCTAAAAATAAAGCGTTAGCAAAACCAAATACTGACCTTGTGACACAATCAAATGCACTGATTGAATCTAGCTATCGTATGTCTATACCTGCAAAAAGAGTAATGTTAATGCTTCTTGGCGAGATTCACCCAGGCCAAAAAGACGTAACCGTCAAATTACGTATTCAAGCAGTAGACTACGCAGCACGGACTGGGACGGACATTAAACGATCATACAGCGATATTAAAAGCGGGTGCCGCGAACTCATGAGGACTATTATCACAATGCGTAACCAATCCGCCAAAACGACTGAAGAATGTGTCGTCGTATCGCGGATGAAATATCACGATAATGACGGGTGGCTTGAAGCAACATTCACCCAATGGATTGCACCTCATATCCACCATCTGAAAAAGATTGGTTACACAACAATAGAGATTAATGAAGCAATCAAATTCCGGCGTTTTCATACAATCCGTTTTTTTGAGTTATTGATGCAACGACAAAAAACGGGCGAAAAATTTATTACACTCGAAGATTTAAGAAGGTCTTTGCAAATTGAAAAAAATCAATATCCACGTTTTACCGATTTTAGACGATTTGTTATCGAACCATCCATCAAAGAAATCGAAAAAAAAAGTGATTGGATAATAAGCTGGGAATCTGTTAAGAAAGGTCGGAAAATTACCAGTTTGACATTCATTTTTAGCAAAAATGAAATATCGGATGTTGGATTAAAGAACCTCAGTTTACAAAGATCAATAATCAATCCTCCTCAAAAAAAAACGATGACCCCAGAGGAATACGCTAACCTTCACCCACGAAAAACATATGGGAAAACTACCAAAGAGGTTATTGATATGATGAAAAATGATGGCTGAAATTTTGAGGGAATATTTTTTATAACGATAGCTTGTATCATATTACTATTCTCAAAATATTAATATAGTCGGATAGGCTCAGAGTATTTCTACCCTGAACCCTCCTAAGAATGGGTAGTATGCACATTCATGCGTAAATATACGCTAAGAAAATAGGAACGTGGAAATCCTGTATTGCTCCTGACAAGTAGTCAGGGCTGTGGATCGTGAGAAACACCGATGGCAATGCAAGTTTGGGAAGTTGGAAGAAGCGAAGGCTGCGCTGTAAAACGTTCCTCGGCACGAAAGTGAACCCACGTCCAACGAGTCTTTTATTGCAAGAGAATTTGGAGAACCGAGATTATGGATAAATCGCAAATGACAACAACAGCGCTGGACATACTCCCCTTGTCGTTGCTTGGTGCATCCTCAACTACGATCAATCTATGGGAGCCCATTAAACTGGGCACCCCTGGAAAATCGAGTCAATCGGCTGCAAAGGCGACCTGGGAAGGAAGATACCATAAAGTTAACGCTTTGCAATGGCTTCTTACCCATTCGTTGGCGGCTAAATTATTAGCCATTAAACGAGTAACATCCATGGAAATAGTCACTGGTGCGGTAAAACAGCATGCACGGTTCTTAGGAGGGCTCAGGGTAGGAATATTCTGGGCCTACCCGACATGATAAAAAACGTTTTTATATTATCTCCGTTTTTATCCTTTTATTAAAAATCATCATCAACTTTTTTTAATATAAATAATTTCAATTCTTTGGCAAGTTTTTTTGATGCTTTAATCGCATTTTCATGCTCATTTCCCGGCATTACATCTCTCGATGGACCCTGATGGTAGTAAGCATAATCGTTAAATGAAACTCTATACTTATTGTTTTTAGCTTTAAAATTAACAGTCATATGAACTCCACCAACAAAAAATATAACATTTGGTACTATAATTTTTCCTGATATTATCCCAGCATCCTTGTCTTGAATCATTAATGCTTCTTTACTATTACCTAACGTATTAGCAAACCATTGTTGCGCTGCCAGAAAAATTTCTGTTTTATTAGCATTAACCTCATTTATTTCAAAAAAGTGCCTTTTATCTTCAGGTAAAGTTTTGTATGATGTGGTACATGCAGAAAAAATAAAAACTAAAAAAAATATTACTAAAAAAGATAATTTATTTTCTTTAATAAACATAAAAACATTTGTTTTATCCATAAGATTATGTCGCAGTATATTGTGTCTCGGGTAATTCAAATAGCGAAATGGGTCACGCTACCGTTAAACAAAACCAAGAACTTTTCCTTTCAGCCTTTTTTAAAATTTAATGTCTAATCAGAGCAATGCTACTAACTTTGATATCATGTCATTCACAGATCTTAAATGTAATAGATTGATTCTCTGTTTATTGTAAGGCAAACTTTACGCCAGATATGTGAAGTTGAATTGCATATTTGGGTCAAATCCTACTAGAAAACACCTTAAGGGGTTTGAATCCCAATGGTACGGAAACGTACGCTAAGCCTCTTTGAGTATTTTATAGACTATTGAGCGCCCCATCCTCATTTGCTTAGGAATGAAAAATAAATAATATATAAAAGTTAGTCATATTTGGTTATGATGAATTCATTATCAAGTAAATGGATTCTTATGATGCTAACTCCTTACGATGTCAAGACAGAACGGAAAATGATTAAGTTTTTTGATAGTTTATCTGAAAAAGATAAGCGTCGATATTCAGCTATTGAAGCACTGAAACTTCCCTATGGAGGCAGAAGTTATATTGTAAATTTATTTGGATGTCATTTTCAAACTATTGAAAAGGGAATTAATGAATTATATCAAAAACGCATTCCTTTAGCTGATGAAATCCGGAGTTCTGGAGGAGGTAGAAAACGATTAATCGAAACAGTATCAGGAATTGATGATTTTTTCCTCAAAGTTCTAAAAGATTTTACAGCCGGTGATCCTATGAAAGACAAAGTTAAATGGACCCATCTAACTTTTAGGGAAATTATCGAAGCAATGTGTATCGAGGGAATTTGTATTAGTAAGTCAATTGTTAAACAGTTACTAAAAAAACATGGCTTCGTAAAACGCAAAGCCCAAAAAAATATTGCATTGGGGAAGAGCGAAATGAACAATTTGAAAAAATTGCGTCCCTGAAACATGAATATGAAAAAGATGGGAATCCTGTCATTAGCATTGACACTAAGAAAAAAGAGTTAATTGGTAACTTGTACCGTGATGGCCATCTTTATACCAGAGAAGTTATCAATGTTTACGATCATGATTTTCCTTATTTATCCGAAGGAAATATTATCCCTCATGGTATATACGATATACAAAAAAATACCGCATTTATAAACCTCGGGACGAGTCATGATACTAGCGAGTTTTCACGTGATTCGATTAATCGATGGTGGAACTATCGGGGTCGTTTTGATTACATTGGAGCTACATCACTTTTGATATTAGCGGATT
>CAZPPV010000062.1:0-4085 GCA_964588565.1 uncultured Candidatus Saccharibacteria bacterium
CTACTTCAATAGTATAGCACATTATGATCTTTTCAAAAAACTTTCTTTAATAACACTCGCAGCGAACCCGCCCGACCAAAACCATTTCCTTACCTTTCTTTCTTTTTCGGTGGAGGGGTGAGAAGCGAATACTTGGAGCTTCGCAAGACCTTGTGAGCTGTTCTGTGAGCAAAGCGAAACAAAAGAGCCACAAGGTATACAGAATCTGTAAGATTTGGGGAGGAGCCGAACAAAAAATTGAAAGGGAATGGTTTTGTCGGTCGGCTCGCCGAGTGGAGCGAGGCGAGAGTGGCGCGGTCGTATGGCGAGAGTTACCACTAAACTCTGCTTGCGGAGAGAGTGTTCAGAATTACCACAGGCTCGCGCCGTGGAGAGCGTGCCGTCAGGGCGGCACGCAATGGACAGCACGCACTTCGTGCGTTCCTCTTTGTTAATACGATTTGTTTTGAAAATAGGTTCGGATTTGGTAAAATAAAGGCACCAGAACAGAATATAAAAAGCCCCGCCTAGGCGGGGCTTTTTATATTCTGTTCTGGTGCCCAGAGCGGGACTCGAACCCGCATGCACTAGGTGCCACGGCCCTCAACCGTGTGTGTATACCAGTTCCACCATCTGGGCTTTCAACGATAAAATAATACCAAAATAAAAAAATCTGGCAACTAATAATTCTCTTACTCTAACCCTTCTTCTATTATTGTCTCTTGAGTTATTTCTCTATTCAATTTTACTTCTTCCGTAATTTTTTTTCGTTTCCATGTACCCTTACTAAACCAAATTACTGCGATTGTTGCCGAGATTATATTAGCAACAGGGAAAGCTATCCAAATTCCAACTTCGGCAAGATGTGTATAGGTTGAAAGTAAATAAGCAATAGGAACTCTAAACACCCATAATGAGATAAGTGATATCATCATAGAGATAAGGGTATTCCCTGAACCTCTGAATGCACCATTTATAACCATTTGTACTCCAGTAAAACCAAAAGCTAAAGACATTATCCTGATAAATAAAACACTCTCTTCTATTGTTTTTAATTCTCCAGGTATAAATGTGGAAGAAATTTGTTTTGCAAATAAAAATATAACTATACCTATGAATGTCAAAACGACAAAACCAATCTTAGCACTTAATTTGGTTATTTCCTCTGCTCTATCTACTTTACCAGCACCAATATTTTGTCCAACTAAAGTTGACGTTGCCATTGCAAACCCTACTGCAGGAATAATAATAAAACTAAAAACCCTAATTCCAATTCCGTACGCAGCGAGCGAGAGTGTTCCAAATGTTGCAACCAAAAATGTCATAACCGTTAGCCCTAGTGCAATTGTAGACTGTTCTACGGATGCAGGAAATCCAAGTTTGAATATTCTCCTAATCAAAGACCTGTCTGGTTTTAAATCACTTAAGTTAAGTTGAATTTGATGTTTCCCTCTCACCAGTAAAGTAATACCGATTATAGCAGCCAGAGCTTCTGTTCCAATAGTAGCAATTGCTGCTCCAGTCACACCATAAGCTGGAATAAATCCATATCCAAAAATAAACAATGGATCAAGAATTAGATTCAATAAGACTGTACCAAGAACAATATACATCGGTGTTTTTACATCTCCCACTCCACGCATCAAAGACTGGAAAACCATATAGATAAACATAAAAACCATCCCAATAAAAGTTATTTTCATATATGAAACAGCACCTGAAAATACATTACTCTGTGCACCCATTAAACTAATAATATATGGAGACAACCAATATCCTATTACAGACAACAAAGAAGAGATAACAACAATCATTAATATAGTCTGAGAAACAACGTGGTTTGCTACTTTTTTGTCATCCTTTCCTTTATATTGAGAAACAAGTATAGTACCCGCCATTGCCAAACCACCGCCCAAAGAAACAATAAGAAAAATAACAGGGAAACTAATGGAAACAGACGCAACTGCTACAGTACCGAGGCGACCGACCCAGAAGGTATCTGTTAGCTGATATGCGGTTTGTAAAATATTTGCAAAAATTATTGGCACAGACAAGGCTAACAATGACTTCACAATAGACCCTTCTATTAAATTATTTTTTTCTTTCATTAAAATATTTATAATTGAACAAAAAAAATTACCATCAGGAGAACAGGTACTCCAATAGTAATGATGTTGTAATTATTTATTCAATTTCCTTTTTTGGAAACTAAATAAATAAATTATGCTAAAAAAATACGAGATACCCAATGAATAACACTAGTATTAAATAATAGGTTGTCCATCCTTTCGTTATGGGAAAATTACGAGAGATTAAATGAAAGTGTTTATTCCACCACTTCTCTCCATTACACCACGCAACTAAGTTAGCTCCAATGCTATCAATTAGAAGTAGGTAAAATATTATAGCTAATGGTGAAAAATCCATAAGAACAGTATAACATATACTTCCTAAATAACTCAAAAAATCCAATCTAGTAAAACTAACTTAACTCAATAAAAATAACATACAACAACAGCCAGATCTATTTAGTCTTTTTTGCCTTCTGTTTTTGGCTCTTCCTTAGGTGTGTCTTTAGGAGCTTCTTCTCTTTTTTCTATTTCAGATTCTTTTGTTTCTTCTTTATCATTATCAGACAATATACCATCTTCTTTATTCTCCATTGTTAAATCTTTTAATTTTTGTTCTATCCGCTCTACCGCCTCGTTTGTTATATCATCATCAATTCTTTTCAAAAAATCTGGTAAAACTTCTAAAATTTTTGGGAATAATTTGATTCCATCATTGAAAGCTTTGGCGAGATGCTGTGCTATTTTTGGATCAACAGAACCAATGGATTTACTCTCAACGTTAGACCCATCTAGAGTTTTCCCATTTGCAGAAATACTTTCAATATCTTTATCGTTTAATAACTCAAATTCTTCAAAAATTTCATCCAGTTTTTCTTGCAAAATTTTTCCTTTTTCTTCTTCAATGAGTCTGTCTTTTTCTTTTTGACTTACAATGTCTTCTTTCTTTTTTCCTAACTCTTTTTTCTCGTTTTCTAATTTTTCTATTTGGTCTATGTTATTAAAAACACTTGGAGCATCTTCATCTGTAGAAGAAAGACCTAGTTCATTTCTAGCACTATTTATTGCGGACTTCGTATTTTCAATTGATTCAGACAAACGAGATATTTCTTCTTGTTTGAAATCAATATCTTTTTCTATTTGCTCAGTTTCTTCCTCTCCAGAGGACAATTCCAATGTATCTTCTGCTGTGGGTTCTTTTTCTGTTTCTTTCTCAGCATCAGTATCAGATATTGCTTCTACTTTATTAGAAGTTATTTCTGAAACATTCAAATTTGGTGTACTTTCTATATTAGACATTGTGTTTATTGTAGCACATTATTTAATTCAACAAATAAAAAATCCGGCAGCTACCGAATTTTCCATTTAGTCTTTTTTGCCTTCTGTTTTTGGCTCTTCCTTAGGTGTGTCTTTAGGAGCTTCTTCTCTTTTTTCTATTTCAGATTCTTTTGTTTCTTCAGCTAACCCATCTTTCTTTTCTTCAGCTTTTACTTCTTCTGTTTTCTCTATCTCGGAAGTATTTCCGGTGTCTTTTTCATTTTCAGATTCTTCTTTAATTTCTTTTTCCTCAGTAGTAAGAGATACTATTTTCATATTTCTCATCTTGCGACGAATCTCACGTGCTACTTTCTCACGAATATAATAAAGTTTCGCGCGACGAACCTTTGAACGTTTTACGATTTCAATTTTATCAATAACAGGAGAATAAATGGGGAAAATCTTCTCTACTCCAACACCGCTGGCGACCTTACGAACAGTAAAAGTACCTCCAGACTCTTTGCCATGTTTTACAGCAAGCACGAGCCCTTCGAACATTTGTATTCTTATTTTCCCTTTTTCTTGTATCTTTTGGTGCACACGAACAGTATCACCTGATTTTACCTCAAGTTTCCTGCGTTGCTCTATATTTATAGGTGAAATTTTAAATGTTGTTTCCTGCATAATGAAGAGTAGATTACCACAACTTCTTGTTCTTCGCAACCAGTTTGTTCAAGAGCAAAGCGATTGAGCCCTAAAGGATTAATTCAGAATAGTCGT
>CAZPPV010000063.1:0-3990 GCA_964588565.1 uncultured Candidatus Saccharibacteria bacterium
GAGTCGCCGTTTTTTGTTTGAAATATGAAAATGAACAACCCTGGGCTAACGCCACAGGGTATCTTCATCAGTCAAATAGCGTAGCTGTTTGACTTGTGTCGCAAGCGACACAGAAACTCACTCTATCCCTCGGGCTTACGCCACGGGGAATTTACGTGGATTAAAGATAAAAGTGGAATTGAAAGTAAAGCTAAATGTTCTGTTTTGGTAATATCGGTAATAATTTCTCTGAATTTTCTACCAGCCATGCTATTCATACTATCACTCACACCACAACCCACCCCACTGCCAATTTTAATCGGCATTTTAATCGCTCTTTTGTCTACGTATTTATCTACGTATTTTTTATATCTATCCCCCATATATTTAAGTATATATCTGTATTTTCAGTATATCCCAATGGTGGTATTTTGCAATGGATGGCTGAGTTGTTGTGAATGTAATACTCTACAATCAAATACACTTTCTCTGTTGCTATTAAATTCTTTTTAATCTATGACCACAGGGAATCTAAAAGTAATCCAAAATTTTTAAAAAAATCTCTTTCTTTTACCACTTTATGATAAGCTACTAACCTAATGGAATCTAATTGTTCTTCCTGTAATTGTAAAATATATTCAATCTTTCTTGCTAAATCTTCATAATCATCAACATTAAAAAGAAAACCATTCTTACTATCATTTATCTGCTCTATAAAACCACCAATATTTGAAGCTAATACTACAGGACCATGTTTTCTAGCCCACAAACCAACCTCTAGTGGAATATTTGAAAATGGTTCTCGGCGTGATGGGCAAACAACTATTTTGCATCGTTTGTATTGACATAAAGTAATTGGTAACTCTCTTGTGAACTGTGTTACTAAACTGCAATTTATTTTTCCATTTTTTATCAATGTTTCATATTCTTGAATTCCTTCTTCAAATTGCGTAGAAAGTAAAACTAAGTGCGGTTTATTTTGAATCAACCCAAAGCTTTTTAATAAAGTATCAAATCCTTTTACCCATGCAGTTCGCCCGAATGCGAATATTATATCTTTATCAGTTGGAATATTATATTTATTTAGAATATGCGAGATTTTAAGTTGCGATAAATTATTAAAATCACTATCTTTAAGAAATAAACTGGAAGGATATGGAACAAAAGAATTCAAATTAACTCCATAAAATTTTACAAAATGGTCATGCATATAATCACACACATTTCCAATTTTTATGTTTTTGTATTTCTGTGCGGACAATAGTCCGTTGTGTTCCCATTCTAGTCTATCAGGAGACAATTTTTTATCATGGATGCGTGCGCTCGTGTACATTAAAATTACTGACTGAATTTTTAAATCTACTTTATTGTAAACAGAAAGATATTCAGGTGTGCGCAAAAAAGGAGGATCTACTGTTATAACAATAATCCTTTTATACTTACTAGATTCTCTTAGTATGATTGAGGCTGCAGAAGCACTAACTTTTTTCCAATTACTACTTGTCCAAAAATCGGTACCATCTTTGTCTAAAGATGAAGCACATTTATACACTTTCCCACCAAACTTGGATATTATCTTATTTGCATATTTTATATCTTGTTCGTTGTATCCATAAACTGTATTATCAAAATCAGGAACAATTAGATTTATTTCAAATTCACCATATACTTCGGAGTATTTCCGGTAATATGCCTCGATACCTTTTAAAAAGGTCTTAGTCTGAGTCCCGACCCCAGATGTAAAATTATAATAACCATCATATGTAAGAAAAAATATGGCGTTCTTCATGTATTTAAATATTTAAATTATTTTCTCCCAGTGCGTGGTCAAAAATTCACCCATTTTGTCGGGAATTGCTTTCTTGGGCAGCAAGTAGTTCTTTATTTTAAAACCAGCGTGTAATTTAAGTTTACTATTTATCTTTAAAAAATCTTTTCGTTGAATGAGGTCTTCTTCTTGGTTTTGCAATAGTTTTTTGAGTGCAGTAGATAGTGAATCAAATGACTTGTATATTTTCGTTATACTTTCATACTCTAACAAAAGATTTGCTGCTCTCTTTTTACCTATACCTTTGATACCTTTGATGTTGTCACTGGGATCGCCCACAAGCGCAAGATATTCAAGATATTGCTGAGGAGTTATATTGAACTTATTAAGAACTTCAGCGTGGTCATACATAACCCAACTACCACGATATCCTCTTAATACTAAAGTTTCTGCGCATATAAGCTGCATAAAATCGTGATCATTTGAACAGATATATGCTTCAACTCCACATTTATTAAATTTCTTTGAACAAGTACCGATAACATCATCGGCTTCGTTTGATTTGTCTTCAATCCAGTATATCCCCATTATATCTAAACATTTTTTTATTAAAGATAATTGAAAAAATATAGAATTATCTTGAATGGCGCGATTCGCTTTGTATTTCGGGTTTTTTAACTTTTTATCATCTGCTGATGTCTCCGAGTCAAAAACAACAACCAAATAGTCAGGATTTATTGTTTTAAGCACATTTCTTAATAAAGCGAAGAAACCATAGATTGCATTTATCGGCGTGCCATCGGTTCTTTTAACTTGGGCAGGGACTCCATAAAAGCCTCTGAATAAAAAATTATGACCATCAATAATAATTGCTTTAGATTTCATGATATTTTTTCCAAAGTAGGGTTTGTTATTATTTTTGTTTTTGTTGGGTTCAAGTTGAACCTATATTCCTTTAATAGATTCTCGACAACTCTTAAGGTATTACGCGCTTCGTTCATTGTTTCTACTCCAAACATTATATCATCTGAATATCTTGTATAATTCTTAGGGAATTTGGAATCAAAATCTTTTAAATTAAAATTAGACAACATACAAGATAGAACATGCCCAGAAGGAAGACCTTTTGTACAATGCTCTAATGATTTTTTTATCCAATTAAATAAAGTATCTCCTAAGTTTAAGTTTTTTAAGTCTGCAAAAAGCCTTTCTTTGTCTATTGAATTAAAATAATTTTTAATGTCTACACGAAGAACAAACTTTGGATTGTTTTTTAAAATATATCTATAACTATCTTTATCGCTCCTTCCTCTCCTAAAAGCATAAACATATTCTTCAAGAGCAGCATCTAGTGTAGGTTCAATTTGTAATTTTAAAAATTCTTGAACCCAGCGTTCAATAACATTGTATACAAAAATTTCCCGCTTTTTACCTAAATAATCATTAATTATGACACACTTCGGGTCTGACTCAAATACAAGAGCATTTTTTTCTAATTTTTGACAAACAGCATCCTCGTATTCTTTATAATTTATTTTTACTTCCGAAATTGAAACATTATCATTCCCGGGACAGCCATAATTTCGTTTTATGATTCTAAAAGCTTTTTTTAACAGACGACGTTCTGTATCCTGCATATTATATACCATAAATTAATTTACCACCGACGACCGGTCTATACTGGTTGTGTACTACCCCAACATAGACCGGTCATGGGTTGTATTCTAGCTTCTACTCAAGAACCAGTCTTTTTCACATATTCTAACCTGCATATTTTCTATATCTATCCCCCATAAAGTTAAGTAATATAACGGTATATCTATACTTTCAGTATATTACAACGGTGTTATTTTGCAATGGAAACTGTATAATCAATACAAATATTTAATTAACACATTGAATGCACTTAACGAAGGCTTTACAAGACCTAAGTATGTCCCTATACTAAAAATAGGTAGTTTTGAACTTTAAAAAATCAAAATCTAACAAAAGACAATCTTTTACCACAAATCCAAAAGAGGTGATTCAAATGAACGATTTTTACAACATGCAAGAAGAGCGAGTTCCTGACGGTATGTTATACGTCAAGGATTTAAACCTTAACCCAACTACATTTGATGTAGAACTTGGCGACAGAGCAATAGAAATTACAGGTCCAACTTGTACTATTTGCTCAAAGTGTTGTCTGTGTGAAACTGGTGGCGTATGATTACGTCACACAACAAAAGGGCTACGCATATTTA
>CAZPPV010000064.1:0-3910 GCA_964588565.1 uncultured Candidatus Saccharibacteria bacterium
TGAATCTACTGTCCGTCCACCATGGAGGCCTAAAAAGGGTACCTGACCCCCTTTTCTTCTGACCCCCTTTTTTCCTTTTTTTTAGTGTTATCTCCGAATAGTGTATTAATACTGTATGCATCTAATGAGTGTATTAATCGTAGTATTATTTTGCAAATATCTCTTAACACCCAACACCAACCCCCCACCAAACAGTATTTACATCACCTGTGGATAAACACCATTGTTTTAGTTTTGTGCAAACGGTATTATATAAGTTATAAATAAGTTTAGAATCTTATGATAAATTATATTATCATAAGATAATAATATTTAAATAATAAAAAAAACTATGAATGAAGAAAATGAAGAAACACAAGACAATACAAAATCAAACAAAACATTAATTATAGTAATAACATCAATTGTTGTTATATTGATTGCAATACTAGTTATAGTAATCCCTAAAGGTAATAAAAATGAAACATCAGTAAATACTCAAAATCCTACTACCTCACTTACAAAAGCAGAACAACTTAAAATACTAGAAAAGCTATCCACAGAAACAAGTACAAGCACAAAACCATTATCAAAAGCAGAACAACTTAAAATACTAGAAAAGCTATCTACAGAAACAAGTACACCTATACCACCATTGTCAAAATAAGTAATTATTAAAAAATTAATAGAAATAATTTATGAAAAAAGAACTTGTACAAACATTAAAAATCCTACTTGCAGCTGTAATATTATCATTTGGTATAAGCTTTGCATATGCATGGACAGCACCAACACAAGCACCTCCTGGAGGCAATACACCAGCTCCACTTAACGAAGGTTAACGAAGGATCTAGCGGTCAAATAAAAGGTGGTGGTCTATCACTGGGGTCTCTTTTAATTAATGGAGTTTCAAATTTCAGGAACAATATTAATATAGACCAAGGTTGGGGGCAAGCATTGAATATAAACTCAAATCAAATCTGGAAGTCACCAGGAACATATGGCAATACACTTTATCTACAATATTCTAATCCAAATGGTAATGTACAGATTGGAAAAGTAGGCTCTAATAATGGTTTAGTTGTACAGGGTAATGTTGATTCCAGTAGTATATCTACAAAGTATATACAGGCTACTAAACAAATAAATGCAGCAACAATAGCAACGAATTCGTTAAAGGTTGGTTCAGGTCCTGCTCTAACTTCACTAAGTGGTAGAGTTGTTGCAGGTGGAACACAACGGGTAAAAAATACTTGGCATTGCACTAATTTATGGGGTGGGGCTGGATGTTTTGGTAAATATTATTATAATCCTGGCGGCGTATCTTGTCCAAGTGGAACTACAAAAAGATTAGGAGTTACAAGCTATAATTCAAGTGGTAGTCATCAAGGTGTTCTATGTATTACAAATTAGTAAACTAGAAATAGAGAGTATAGATTAAAAGAGTTGTTTAGTAAAATACAATAAAATGTGTCAACAAAGAGCCGGCTACGCCGGCTCTTTGTTTGTTTTGGTGTGCCATGAAACTAAACCGTACATTCAAGAATCTAACGCAACACCTGTTATCTGATAGAATACCTCATAAGGGGTCAAACCACCAAGTCTTTTCCTTGGACGAGAATTTATCAAATACTCAACCTCGGCAACTTGACGGTCTTTGATTTTGCAAAAGTCAGCCCCCTTAGGGAAATATCGACGGAATAATCCGTTGGTATTTTCGTTTGAACCTCTTTCATGTGAGCAGTAGTGGTGAGCAAAGAAACAATCAATGCCTAAAGCATTCTCAACATCTTCATACTCGTAGTTTTCTTTCCCACGATCTTGGGTCAGAGTCTTTCTATACAGAGATGGAACAGCTCCAAGTCTGTCTATCAATACTCGATTGCATTCTTTCGCAGTACCGTTGGGAGTTCTACTGAAAAATATAGCACCGCTTACTCTCTCATTGATGCTTTTTACACGAGCAAGACTTTTGCGGGATACAATGGTGTCACATTCCCAGCGGACAAAGGGGTCAGGTACCTTTGATTTGTCTACCCCTTCTACGCACTGTTGCCTTTAATCTGTACCTACTAATCATCACATCACTCCATGAACTAAAGGGGTCAGGTACCTTTAGTTCTTTAGAAGTTTTTAATGCAAGTGTTGCAATTATTTCTTGAACTTAGGAGTTATAAACTTGAATTTTTTAAATAACATGGTATCATCGTATCAGAGACAATAACAGAGGAGAATATCAACATGTACCAAACACTACGTATTCGTAACCGAGAAAAAGGTTCCTATTCAATTTGCAAAAAACACAATAAAAAAGATAGC
Organism: uncultured Candidatus Saccharibacteria bacterium; assembly: GCA_964588565.1. Lineage (GTDB taxonomy): Bacteria > Patescibacteriota > Minisyncoccia > Phycocordibacterales > UBA1539 > CAYSEK01. The sequence goes on from CAZPPV010000064.1 coordinate 2,299, forward strand.
ATAAAGAGGAAAATATTGGGTTCAATGTCAAAAGAAAGTCGTGAGAGATATTTAAAAAAACAAAAAGAAAGAGCTAAAAAAAGGAAAGATATCCGCAAAACCTCAAACATTAATTCTCATAAACTCCGAATCGAACAATCGCGACGCATAGGTAAAAAGCACTTTTACAAAAATACTCACACAGAAACTAACACAATAAAAGTCTCAGCAACTCAAAAAAATGTAAAAATATTAGATTTTAAAAAAACCACAAGAAATGATAACAATGCACGACAAAGAAAGATTAAAAGAAGGATATTAAAGATAATTCATTATGCAAATCGTAATGGTGTAGATTATATGCACATTATAAAAAAATTATTTTTGGATTTTGGTTTATATCTTTCTGATAAATTTACTCAGATTAAACTAATTGTGAAACAATTGTTTTGTGCTGGTATAAATAAAATCCCTGTGAGTAAATATCAAAAAAAATATCTAACAATACATAATGATGTGAGGTATTAAGAAATGTACACAAAAACAATATTAATGGCCACCGTGCTAGATATGTTAGAATCAAATACAGAATGTTTATTATTTTATGATTACAGATTTACAGGTATTAAACAGAAAACCCATAAAAAGGTGCCGAAACATAGTAGAATATTCCCTCAGTACCATTCTAAAGAATGCAAAAAAATAAATTATAACAGAAAATATTTACACAACAGAAGCAAAAAGTTAACTAAATAATATTGAGTTAATAAAATAAGTATAGACTCAGACACTGTCTGGGTCTATTTTTTTGTAAATTATATAAAATTAAAACCGGATTCTATTCAGAATCCGGTTTTACGGAAAACCACTATACTTTTTAGTAAGCTGGCTTCCACTCCATTTTTTTAAGTTGCATACGCGAAAAGATACTACAATCCACTTTTACAAGTTTTTCTTGATGATTACCAGCTTTAACATTTTTACATTCCTTTTTGCCAGTTTGTATATATTCTACATTTGAATAATATACAATAGGATCAAAATATCCTGAAACTACTTCTGGTTTTAAAAGAAAAATTGAAAAAAACCCAATTATTCCAATCAGAATAACACCATACCCAATATTTTTGATAAATTCATTCATTAATATATACCTTTTTTGAAGTTAAATTAGTTTATCTAATACAATACAAATTGGTTCAAATATTACAGAAACTCTAATAATCTTTTGTTGTCCTGATGAATATTCTAAACCAACTGAAACAATATGAGATGCACCAATTACAAGTAAGCCTGTAATTAAATAAATCATAATTAGATAACTAATAAGACTATGATTGAAACTCATACGCAATACCTCTTAATGTTATGTCTAAATATAAATGATCAACCCGAATTGTCTACTACCATCATAACATTATTATAGTAACTTGTCAAGAAACATAAAACCACTAAAATACAAAGTATTTTAGTGGTTTTATGTTGAAAACTTAAAAATGCAATAACTCAGTTTACCCAAAAGCAAAGCGATTAGTTGTTTTTGCCGTGCTCTGTGAGTACGAACAGTAAGATTATCTCCTCTTTTGTTCCGTCCCATATTTTGCTTCTCTACCCTCGAAGCGGGGAGGTCTCA
>CAZPPV010000065.1:0-3860 GCA_964588565.1 uncultured Candidatus Saccharibacteria bacterium
TTGTGCTTTGATAGAACTCGATACGCTAGAAAAGCAAAAATCGCACCGATTGTCACAGATACATATTTACTATAATTTGAAAGATAGGGATGAAGATAATCAGTCAAAATTATCGTAAAAAAGGTCCATAAAGTAAAAAAGACTGTTGCCTTATTTTTCTGCAATGTTGAGTATACGTATTTAAAATCCAACATGGTTTGATTGTAATATTTTCCTAAATTTTATTAACCAGTCAGTTTCCCGCATGATTTTTGAATAATTTTTTCAGGAAGTTAAAGTTATTTTACAAATAAAGACTTACTTATTTAACAACCTTACACCTTACATCTCTCTTTTACTATACCAACTACTTCAACAATTCATCAACCCCAACACCAAGCGCTTTCGCTATTTTCTCAATAGTATCAAGTGTTGGATTTTGTTTACCATTTTCTATATTGCTAATATGCGCTCTATCTAGATTCAATGCTCTGCAAATGTCGCCTTGCGACATTTGCTTTTTCAAGCGAATCTTCCGCATATTTTCTCCAAGTTTCTTTGATATAAGCTTGCCCATATTTTATACATTTTTAAGTTATCAACATTTATTTTAGCAGTTTATTGTATCTATATACAATAATGTATTATAATCTATTAGGAGCAGTTTACCCTAGCGAACTCCCGAAACTAAAAAATTTCTTTTTCTTTTACTTAAAAAATCGGGGGCAAAAAAGAAAAGGGAAAACGCAAAGGAATTTTTAGTTTCGGTTCGCCAGGCGAGGCATTGCCACGGATACGGAGCGTGCGATTTGGGTCGCATTACCACGCGCTCCGCGCCGTTCTTCCGTCCTTTCGGAACGAGAAGTTTCTGAATGTGCCCCCGCGAGGAATCGAACCTCGATTTGAAGCTTAGAAGGCTACTGTTCTATCCGTTGAACTACAGGGGCAAATCTATTATAGAAATATATCAATATTATAACGATGGGTCAACAACCTTTGGTTTCTTGTCTGTAAGAGATTTAAATTTTTCAGCTTTATTATCGAAAAAATCTATTGTCTTTTTTAATTCTGGAATATTCATAACCGAAAGTTTTTTTACTGTTCCATCTATTTTTTTGAAAAATATTTTTTCAGTATTTACTAACATGAAAAAATATATACTGGCAACAACCAGTAAGACAAAAGAAAGCAAGAATACAGCTATAATTATTTTCCAATCTCTAAATGGAGTAAGAATCGACTTCAGTTTGTCCTTATCTCCAATTTCAGAGAACTTTTCTATTATCTTTTTATAATTAATCTTAATCATTTTTTAATTATTTAAAAATCCAATAATTTCAATACTGAAAATACCTTCCCATTTATCGACTACCGCCTTATTGTTTATATTTTTAATTTTACTTATATATGATTTTTTAATATCTATTTTAAATGGAAGATTTTTAACAAGCTGTATAAGATAAACTGTATTTTCAAATGAACCTTCTGTTTTAAAATCAAGAAAAAGTATATTATTCTTCTGGCTTAGACTATTTATAACAAGAGAATCCACTCCTGAGATCTTACTCAAAGACTCTACTCTTTTGGTAAATACTGGGATATCATTTATATCTACAAAATACTTATATAATTTTGCTCTATCTACTGAAGTGTCTTCTATCGTTTTTTTTAATATATTAATTTTTCCTTCTTTACTTATATACCCGCTAAGTTTAGAAGAAAGAATAGAAGTGCTTTCACTTTTATCTTTTATCGCACGAACCACATATACATATACACCAATTAGTATAAAATTAAGAAGTATTACAGCCGTTAATATTATTGTTATTTTTTTATTATTTTTTAACATTTTCTTTTTTTATATTTCCTCCAATAGTTACGCGCAGAGAAAAATCTATATTTTCTCCTTTTACAAAACTTGATATTGGTAACTCAACACTGGAAAATTCAGTTTCTGACTCCATAGATTTTAAGAATAGAAGCAATGTTTCTCTGTTCTCTGATATCCCACTAACTGTTATCTTTTCTTCATTTCCATTCTTATCATATAGAATCGATTTAATGAAAATTCCTTTTGGTTTATGTTTTATTATTGTAACTGTTACATGGTAAGGGGCGGGCAAAGATGTATTTGCTTTTTTTAAAATACTTAATTTATTATTCACATCTTTTGTTATTTTTATTGGATCTTTCCCGTCAGCCAAAGTAAATATTTTTTTCTTTTCTGCTACAAGTTGTTTAAATACATTATTGTATTTCTCTGATGATAAAATATAAGACGGTATCAAAAGAATTATTGAAAATGCAAACAAAAGAGAAAGTGCGAATAATGAAACAACGATAAGTCTCTTCTTGTACTCTTTTGATAATAATTTTTTTTCAAATAATGTAAGTAAATTTACCATATTAAATAACTAATTTAATTGCCTAAGAGCCAAACCTAATGCTGTTGTAAATCTTAATGAATCGGAAAAAGACATTTCTGGAATATATATATCGAATGAATTTATATTCACCATAGAATTTGCAAGTTCTACAGGAATATGAAGACCTGTAGAGAGATAATCCGTAAGCCCCGAAAGATTAGAATCACCACCACAAAGAAGTATTTTTTCGATGGAAGGTCTTTTGTTTCCATAAGAATCTTTATGTGTATGCCAGTACACATAGTGTTTATTGGCTTCATCTTTCAATATTCCAACAATCGACATCATAGTAAGAAAGAGCTCGCTATTTTTATCTTGCCCCATTACCCCTTTTTCTTTTTTTATTTTTTCTGCTTCTTCTGTGCTTATCGCTAGTAATTTTTTTATAGCTTTGGTTAAAGAAATACCGCCAATCTCAACAGTGGAAGTAAACATAGTTATACCATTACTTATGATAGATATTCCTGTCCTCGTCCGACCAAAATCTATTATCATAAAAGTACCCTCATCTCCCTCTGGAATAACACTTCGTGATATTGCCTGAGCTTCTATTTCAAAAGACAAAGGAGATAACCCTGCATTTTTTATTGTATCTATATACTTTTCAGAAATCTTGCGCGGAAGTACGGATAAAATAACCTCAATCATTGATTCTTTTTTATCTATATTTAGAATGTCATAATCAAAAACAGCTTCTGCTGCGGATATTGGAACATTATCTTCAATCTGAAGTTCAATACTATCACGTATTTCTTTTTTCTTTACCTTTGGAATACGCAACTTCAAAAGATACGCGTGTTGTTCTGGTAATGACACATTTACAGCAGTCTGTCCAAATTCTTTTTTTAAAGATGTTAGTATCTTTGTTAATTCTTTCACATCTTTTATTTCCCCTGCTTCAATTATTTTTTCAGATATTTTCCTCTCTCCAAATCTTTTTATTGTATACCCTCCTTTTGAAGTAGAGAGCTCGACAAAATGAATGGACTCATCTGAGATGTCCAAGCCAACAGCATTCATTGCCAAAAAATTTGGCGGTGGGAATAATCTGGAAAAAGTACTTTGGTTCATATAATATTTTTACTACTTTATTATACTTTAAATTACGAATGAATAAAATACTAAAACAGTATATAAGTAAAGATAATTAATAATAACACAAAGATAAAGGAGAAAATATTGAAATATTTATATAATACATTTGATATTTTTGGACCATAGAGCCTTAGTATTATTGAAATTGCAAAAAATCTTATACTCCTACCTAAAACAGAGGCGATAAGAAATATAATGAAATTAACATTAAATAACCCTGCAGTGATTGTAAATATTTTATATGGTATGGGAGTAAAAGCTGCGGCAAAAATTGCCCAAAAAGTTGTCTCATTAAAAACACTTTTTATACTTATAAATTCTTTTTGCAAACCATAAAAAGAAATTATATGTGAACCAAAT
>CAZPPV010000066.1:0-3832 GCA_964588565.1 uncultured Candidatus Saccharibacteria bacterium
CACCAGCGTGAGCTCCAGCGATTTTCACAGGTACATTATTCAAAGAAATAGTTGTACGAATTTGTTCATTATTTCTACCTGGGCTAAAAGCTGCATAAGATGTTATAAACGGTATTTTACCGTAGTTTGCAAGTCCTGAAGCCACAGTTGCTAAGTTCTGCTCAGCTACACCAATTTCAATATATCTTTCTGGGAATTTTTCTTTAAACCAATGCACGCGTGTTGACTCAGCAAGGTCAGCACAAAGAACCACAACTCTATCATCCTTCTCTCCTGCCTCAACAAGCCCCATACCAAAACCGTCACGTGTTGGTTTTGCCTCAAGCGTATCTTTATCGAAAATATTATCTACAAGTTTTGCGTCTTTATTTATCATATTATTCATGTTCACTTTTAATTCTACCATTCAACGTTCGTAACTCCCTCAAAAATTTTAGAGCGTCTTCTTTATTTGGAGATTTGCCATGCCACGTATAATCAAACTCAATCTCTTTTATACCTTTGCCGGGGATTGTATGTGCGATTATCATCGTCGGTTTTTCAAAAATTGTTTTTGCTTGTTCCACCGCATTTACAAACTCTTCCATGTTATGTCCATCAACATCTATAACATGCCAACCAAATGATTCATATTTTTCACGAAAAGGTTCAAGGGGCATTATATCTTCTGTAACACCATTTATTTGAATGTTATTCCTATCAACAACTCCAGTCAAATTTGATAACTTATTTTTACCAGCAAACATAACAGACTCCCAAATATTACCAGCATCATGCTCCCCATCCGACATCAAACAATATGTATGAAACTTCTTACCATCTATTCGCGCTCCGCATGCGATACCCGCTGCTTGCCCAAGTCCAGACCCTAGCGGTCCTGATGTTGTTTCAAGTCCTGGCAACCTTTCACGCTCTGGATGCCCTTGCAATCGCGTACCAAACTTACGTAAAGTCTTTAACTCTTCAATCGGAAAATATCCGGCATGAGCCATAGTCGCATATCTAACAGGTACAATATGACCATTTGAAAGAATTAACCTATCCCTATCTTCCATATCGGGATTTTTGGGATCATGATTTAATATGTGAAAATAAAATGCAGTAAAAATATCTGCCATATCCAAAGAACCAGCAGTATGCCCTGACCCAGCCTCAAGCAACATCTCAACAATAGACTGCCGTATCTCATTCGCCTTTATCTCCAACTCTTTTACTTTTCCATCATTTATGTATGTCATATGTGTATATTACTAACCAAGAAACTTAATTATGAGAAAATTAAAAAAAGATATAACGAGAGGTAAAAGACCAAAAATTATTAACAACCAGCCTGACAACCTACTAAAAACATCGTTATTTTTATTTTTCAATAATACTTTAATACCATTTGCAAGGATTATAGTAATAATCAAAAAAGAGATGCTTGACCGAAATATTGAAAAATAAATTATACAAAATGAAACGACTGGCAAAAATAAGAAAAAGAACATATCAAAGGCAAACCAAATGTTATCTACTTTATTACCACCAGACACAGATAATCTTTTTCTATTTCTTGTAAAATTGACAATAGAAACAACACTAGCAATAATTGATATAGTAGCAACTCCAAATATTGTATACAAACCAACCATAGAAGCAATAACTATTCCAGTGATACCACTTGCACCTCCAAATAGAATAATTAGTATTACAAAAAACATTATAAAAAATAAAAATCCCAATAAGAGCCCTTGCATATTAGCTTTGTGTTCACCAAAAATATTATTTTTAGTTATCTTTTCTTCATTTATTTCATTATTCATATTTTGTATTCTTTAAATATAATTATTTTATAATCCTTGAAACTCTTCTATAGCTTTTTCTATATTTTTACTTTTTAATATAGCTGAACCAGACACCAACCTATTGGCACCTGCTTCTATCAACATTGGTGCAGTCTCAAGACTCACACCACCATCAATACTTATTATAAGCTCTGGGAAACGTTTTCGCAAATCATCTATCTTGTGGAGAACTCTATCATCAAAAGGTTGCCCTTGAAAACCAATTTTATCAATGCCCATGCACTGCACAAAATCTATTTTTTCAATATGCGAATAAATTTCCTCATTTGGTGTTTTGATGTCAATTGCAATACCAATATCCACTTTTTTAATACTATTATCCAAGTCTGAAGCTTTTTTTATATGTGCAATATTCCTCCAAAACCATTCACCATCTCTTATGGATTCTATGTGAAATATAATCCTGCTTGCTCCAGACTGCACCCATGAGCCAATACCTTTCTCGGGGGCTTCAACCATCAAATCTAATTCATAATTCAATGTATCTATTTTTGGAAACTCAAGCTCTTTCCCAACTATTTTCTTGAAAGATTCATCAACTACACCAACTTCTTGATAAGGCCATGATACCTCCGAAACAAACTTCCCATCCATAACATCAATCTGTACAGTATCTACAATACATTCCAACTGATTCGCATACGCAGTCAGCTCAGTAAAATTTCTTGGCATCAATGCTGGAATAATATTTACAACTTGTCTTGACATAATGATTATTTATATATACAATTAAATTACAAATTCCTTAGGGATTGTTACCTCTTTACGGAGGTACGAAAAATAAAAAAATCAGGAAAACAAAATATTCCTGATTTTTTGTTTTATAACAGAAAAATCATCTTTAGAAATCATACCTCTTTTGTTCAAAAGACGTCTACCGTCAAAAAGGCGTATCTGAGATAAAATAGCAGTACTTTTCTCTCCTTGAACAAATTCAACAGAAAAATAATATTTACCTATATTTTTTGTGCGACTTAAAGGAATACCCCAAAAAATATCGTTATTGAATTTTTTTAAAATAAGCACAGGTCTACCAAAGTCCTTATTTTTTCCATTCTGTTCACATCCTATATTTTTACCAATTTTCACATAAAAAACATCTCTTTCTTTAAAAAATGAATGGCTATTTAACCCATCCGAATATTTCTTTAAATCATTCCAGTTATCAAACACTGCAGAAGAACTACTATCAATCTTTCTAAGTCGTCGTTTATGTCGTTCTTCCCCACTAAACTCAGTTTCCAACCATAACCTTACTGCATCACATGCTTCATCTACTGTTATAAATCTTGCTCCTAAACTAAGAATATTTGCATCATTATGCTCACGCGACAAACGAATAATATCAAGCGGTCCACCATAATAAACAACAGCTCTAATACCACTTACATGATTTGCAACTATTGCCTCCCCTTGCCCTGAACCTCCCAAAATGATTCCTTTCATTTTGGGATTTTCTGATACAGCTTGTGCGGTCGGTGTAATAAAATCAGGATAGTCATCTTCTTTGTCTAATTCATAAGCACCCATGTCCTTAACATCGTACCCAAGTTCATCAAGATATGAAACTAATTTTTGTTTCATATCAAATCCAGCATGATCTGTACCAATAAATATTTTCATATTTTGTATCTATATATGTCTACCAGTTTCTATTACATGTTGGATTAGAGTATGCGTATACCCAAGCTCATTATCATACCAAGAAAATACTTTTACTAGATTACCTCCAACAACACGAGTAAAGTTCAAGTCTGCAGTTGCTGCATTTGTATTACCTATAATATCCGAAGATACAATTGGCTCTCTTGTTACAGCGAAGATACCCTTCCATCTCTTGTCTTCTGATGCTTTTGTTAAAATATCATTAACTTCCTCAATCGTAGTATCTCTCTTTGCTATAAATGTAATATCGGCAATAGACCCGGTAACAACAGGAACCCTCATCGCAACACCATCAAATTTACCTTCTAGGTCGGGTATTA
>CAZPPV010000067.1:0-3817 GCA_964588565.1 uncultured Candidatus Saccharibacteria bacterium
TATACTTATAAATTCTTTTTGCAAACCATAAAAAGAAATTATATGTGAACCAAATACACCAAAAAAGAAATAGCCAATTCCATAACCAAACACACCACCCAAAACAGAAAATATACTCGTGATAAAAGCGTAATAAAACCACCTACGAGCTTTATTAGCCAAAAGAATTGCAATCAAAAGAACATCAGGAGGAATTGGAAAAAATGATGCCTCAGAGAAAGATAGTACCGACAGCCAGAGCTTGGCGTGTTTTCCTTCCGCATGTCTTATTGCCCACTTGCGTACACTCTCTTTTGTGTTATCTAAAAAACTAAACATTACTTTTTATTTCACAGGTGTGCCATTTAATATTTTCTCTGAAGGCTCAAGAGTTGTAAGGTTGTTTTCTCCAACAGCATAAAGAATCATTCCTTGACTCTCCACGCCACGAATAGTTCTAGTTTCTAGGTTTAACAATACTGGCACTTGTCTACCAATAAGACTTTTCGGTTCCACAAAGTGCTCTGCAATTCCAGAAACAATCTGTCTCTGTGTTTCCTCACCAAGATCAACCATCATCCGCAAAAGCCTATCCGCATCAGGTACTTTTTCTGCAGATACTATTGTTCCTATGCGAATATCCAGTTTTGTAAAATCTTTAAAATTTATCATATTATTATTGTAGCATTATTTACTATCATTTCTCTTGTCCAAAAATCTTTGCAATATTAGTGCGGCGGCAGAAGAATCCAACCTATCTTTTTTAAACTCTCCCTTTTTGCCACCGATCGCGACGTGGTGCGATGTCATAAACTCTGGCTCAAGATATACAACCAAAGACAACCTATCTTCAAGATATTTTTTAAAAATAGTAATCTTTTTCATTATAGGATTTGCAAACCCGTTACTATCAATAGATTCGCCCATCACCACATTCTCTATATTCTCATTTTCACATATCTCTTTTATTTTTTCTCCTTTATTTTTTTTATTTTCAATAATAACTTTTGGGAACGCAAAAACACCTTGGTCGTCAGAAACCGCAATACCTATTCTTTTAGAACCATAATCAATTCCTAAGTATTTCATAAAATAAATCTTGTACTCCAAATTTAAATATCCAAACATTATGTTGTTTGAAATTATTTTTAATATTTTTTCAAAGTGTCTAGATTCTGAGTTTTTCCAGATATTCACAAACTTCAACTATCTTGTATGTTTCATGCTCATCCGAACTAATGCGCTGATATGTACGATATTAGTTCTTATCCATGTAGAATACACCGATAAGAACTAAAAATCAAAAAGCAACTGGGAAGAATTGCATTTAAGTAGTTTTTTGGTAGTATATCAGAGATGGAAGTATTTATGGCACAAAATATGTGGATATTATTATCTATAGTTGCTTGGACATTACCATGGAAAGGATATGCTCTATGGTTATCTGCACGAAACTCACACAAATGGTGGTTCATATTACTTCTCACAATAAACACTCTTGCGATTCTAGAAATTATCTATATCTTTATAATTGCAAAGGAAAATACAATACTGGGTGACAAAATTCGTAAAATTTTTAAAAAATAAAATTAACGATAAACAAATAAACAATGGAGGAGTGCTCCGAATGGCTAAGGAACCTGTCTTGAAAACAGGCGCCCGCAAGGGCTTGTGGGTTCGAGTCCCACCTCCTCCGCATTTTTACAATTTCAGCTTTTTGGGAAGTTTTGCGCGCCTTCGGCGCGATTTTTCAACCCCCCCCTTTTTTTCTCTTTTCGGGCTTCGCCCGATTTTTTCGTTTGACTGAACGCCCAAAATTGCATATACTAACTGTTAGTAATAAAGATACTATATCACTACTAACTATCATAGTAAAGTAATACTAATATGTCAAAAGAAAAATCCACAATCGGAGAAAATATAAAGAAATACCGAAACAAACTCGGTATTTCTCAAGATATCCTATCTAAAAAAGCAAATCTTGCTTTTCATACAATTGCAAAGATTGAAGCAGGGGCGACACCAAATCCAACAATTGATACTGTTAAAAAAATAGCGGACGCGCTTGGTGTTAGTTTAGATAATTTGATGAAGAAATAATTATGGAAAGCGAAAAATATTTTAATCCAGAATCAAGAAAAGAAAGTGCCGTTGATCTTTCTGTTTTAACTTTTGATTTTTACGCTGACGATCAAATCAAAAACCATTATGATCAGAAATTACTTGAAGTAGAAGATAAGGATAAATGGCTAGAAGAAAACAAAGAAAGTTTAGTCCAAAATAAAACAAAAATTTTAAAAGCTGTTGAGGATGGTTTAATTCCCGATAGCCGACCAGAAACAATTTAGCAGTTTCATTTAGATAAGACCATGGAAGGACAAGGAAAAGTTTTACAAATTAAAAAAGAGTTAGAAGGCAGGGTTGAAGATATTAAAAAAATTGCTTCTGAAAAGTTAGGTGGCTTTTTGCCAGATTGGATTTTAAATAAAGCCACCATATCTTTTACGATGAACGAAAAGGCGGATTTTTGTGTTGATAAGGATGTCATTACCGTAGATTTGGGAAGATTAGTATTTGAAAAAGATTTTTTTGAGAAAACAGTTCAAGGTATTACGCACGAGATTTTTCATGTTTGGATGTCAGAAAAATCAGACTGGTCCGACGCGAAGCAAGATAGTGTTTCTGATACAGCATTAAGAAACAGGATTATTTTAAAAACAGTCGATGAAGGATTGGCAGTATTGGTGAGTGGACAATCTTTGAAAATACACCATGAAAAACAAGGTAGAAAATACAACGAATTTATTCAAGAATCTTTTACCGCTTTTAATAATTTTACATCGGCTAAAAGCCGGGAAGAATTAGAAAAAATAAAAGATGCGGAATTTCAAAATATGGGTCATTTTTATGTCGTCGGCCATGAAATTGTTCAAGCTATTTTAAAAAAGGAAGGAATTAAAAATTTCAGAAACTTAGTAGAAGAAGCGAGAGACAATCCAGCAAAAATACTTGAATTATACAAAAAAATTTCCGCCGATAGCCCCGAATTAGCAAGGATTAAATTGTAAAAAATTTACTGCCAAAGAAAAACTTGAAATCATCATTTTCGCTCCGCCGAAGGCGGAGAGGGGGGTTGAAAAATCGCGCCGAAGGCGCGAAAAAAGAAATCAGCGAAGTTAGCGTTTCCGCAATTCCGCCAAAAGCAGAAAAGCAAGGCACTACCACAAACTCGGAGCGTACGATTTGGGTCGCATTACCGCGCGCTCGGCGCGCGTCAGTCGGGGTTCTGTCCAAAATGAGTTCGGATTTTATTCAACATACACCGCAGATTGAAACTTCCGCTCGGCAAAGCGACGGAGAACGGCGCGCCGAAGGCGCGCTTGAAGAAGAAAGGGGTAGAAAAGGAAATTTAAAGAAATGGCGAAAGAAATTTTACTAAAATAGATTTATGATAAACTTACGGAAAAAATTAGATGAGATCATACACAAAAATAGTGGAGATAACTGGTGGAAACCCAAGTTGTTTAAAAAGCATACTCAAGATATTCTTCCGAAAGAATTAAAGATTCTTAAAACTCCTCCGAGCGCAAATGAGAACTACAACTGCTTTATTTATGTTTTAGGCTTGGCTGATAATAGTGATTTAATAAAAGATTGCGGTGGCTTTATTTATGATACCTTATTTCAAAAACTACTGGACGATGGAAGATTAGAATACACTACTAACCCACAAAGTGGCAATTATATTTTATATCGCAATTTAGAAAATTACCCTGACATGATTACTCATGCAGGTATTATTGAAGATAACAACGTGATTATTTCAAAGTGGGCATGG
>CAZPPV010000068.1:0-3687 GCA_964588565.1 uncultured Candidatus Saccharibacteria bacterium
AAAAATATCCTGTATTTATACAGGATATTTTTTCGTCTATTTTTGTGTTTAACAACAGAAGAGCTTCGTTATTTTATCTCTTCAACAACCAACTTGAATGTTGTTGTTTTTTCTCCAACTTTGACTTCTATTTCATGTTCTCCTAGCTCTTTAATAGGATGCTCCAGAGCGATGTGTTCTGCCTCTACAGCAAGATGAGTTTGCTCTTTTAAGGCAGGTAGGATTTCTTCTTTGTGAATACCTGCAAACAAGTGACCTTTGTCATTCGCCTTCTCTTTCATTGTTACTATTACACCATTAAGGTCTTCTATATTCTTCATTAGTAAGTCATCTCTTAGTTTTTTCTCCTCTTCGTGTTTGATTTTTAATACAGAAACACTTTTGATTGCTTTTTCTGTGGCAATTTTTGCAAGACCTTTTGCAAGTAAGAAGTTTCTTCCATAACCATTTGATACTTCTTTTACGTCGTATTTTTGCCCTACTCTTGGCACATCGTTTAATAATATAACTTTCATAATTTATTAGTCTATTTAACCTATAAGTTCCCGAAGTATAACGCAAAAGAGATGTTTTTGCAAAGCACACAAAGCCAGAGAGATAATTATTTTTTATTTACTATTTCTACTGCTTTTTCAAGCTGAGGGTCCTTGCCTGCTTCAAAATCTTTCTTGGTGAGTCCAACTTTCACATCAGGCTCTAATCCGTTCTTTGATATTGATATTCCGTCTGGTGTTAGCCATTTGGCAATAGTTATTTTGAGTGACGTGTTTTCTGTTATTGGCACAAGTTCTTGGACTGACCCTTTACCAAAACTTCTCTCACCCACTAATGTAGCCCTTTTGTGTTCAGACAAAGCTCCAGCTAATATTTCTGACGCAGAAGCTGAACCTTGGTTTATGAGTATCACAAATTTCAAATTTTTGTTAAATATATTATATCCTTTACTTCTAAATACCTTTTCTGTTTTGTCTCTTGTTTTTTCTTTTACAACTATGTCCCCTGCAGGAAGGAACCAACTTGCCATATCAATAGCTGCTTCCATATATCCACCAGGATTATTACGTAGGTCTAGTATGAGTTTGTCGTCACCAGATTTTACAAATTTTCTAAGAGCTCCTCTAAAAAGACTTGGCGAATCAGCAGTAAAACTATATAGGTTTATAACAAATACACCATCTTTTCTTGCTTTTGTTTTTATTGTTGGTATGTCTATTGTTCCTCTTATAACTTTTATTACAATAGGTTTTTTAACGTCCTTTCTTACTATTGTGAATACAACAGATGTACCTTTCTTGCCTCTTATTAAATCAACGGAATTGTTTATGGTGAGACCAGAGGTTGATACATCGCCTATTTTTGTTATCTTATCTCCAGCAAGTATTCCTGCAAGTTTTGCAGGAGTTCCATCAAGCGGTGATATTACGGTCAATACCTTGTCTCTTATTCCTATTTCCATTCCAACTCCATCAAAATTCCCACGTATTTCACTTGCAAAATATTTAGATTCTTTTGGAGGGAAAAACATGCTATATGGATCACCAAGAGAATCAACAAGACCTGTTATTGCTCCATAAACTTTTTTTTGATTTGAAACTTCAGAATTAGATACATATTTTTCATTTATTTTATTCCAAACTTTCCAGAAAGGTGCGAAATCAACATCGTTGGATTTTCCTTCTTTTACACTTGTCGGAAGATTCTCCGCTTTTGCAATCTGTTGTCCTTGTTGCAACCCAGTTGCAACACCAAGAAAAAAAGCACCAATGATTATAGCAGTGGCAATTGATATTAAATATATTTTTTTGAATTGTTTTACCATCTTGGATTTATTATCTCAAAATATTCGCTTGCGGTCAATTGAATTGATAGATATGATATAATAATCAATATAAAATGTTACAATATTAGCAAGCAAAATGTTAAAATAAATAATGATTTCAAAATATACACACAAAAACATAACATGGATTGATATAGAATCGCCAATAAAAGATGATGTACGTCAGATAATAGAAGAATATAGTATTCATCCTATCGTTGCAGATGAATTATTATCTCCAACACTTCGTCCAAAGGTAGATATTTATGACAACTTTATATATCTGATACTTCACTTCCCCACTATAAATCACAAACATTGCAACCAGACAGAACAAGAAGTTGACTTTATAATTGGAAAAGATTTTTTGATAACAACTCATTATGATGTTATTGATCCACTCCATGAGTTTTCAAAAATCTTCGAAGTAAGCTCCATTTTAGATAAAAATGAAATAGGAGACCATGCAGGATTTTTGTTCTTTTACATAATGCGGGAGATATATAAAAACTCAATTGATGATTTGGATAATGTACAAAATAAACTTGCATACATCGAAGCAAAAATGTTCAATGGAGAAGAAGTAAAAATGGTTGAAGTTATATCAAGTACAAGCCGAGATTTACTTAATTTCAAACAAGCTCTCAGACCACATAAAGAAGTATTGGAATCATTTGAACTTGCAGGAGAAAAGTTTTTTGGGAAAGACTTCATCTATTATGCCAGAGGAATCTCTGGTGAATTTTATAAAATATATAATATTTTGGAAGGAAATAAAGAAACGTTATCAGAACTCAGAGAAACAAATGATTCTATGCTTACAACGAAGACAAATGAAACCATTAAAGTTCTTACAGTGATGGCGTCTCTCGCACTTCCATCTGCAATAGTTGCTTCTATCTTTGGTATGAATGCAAAATCAATGCCTTTTATAGGATCACCGTATGATTTTTGGATACTTATTTCTATCGTTGTATTTACGACATTTTTGACTTTGCTATTCTTCAAATATAAAAAATGGATGTAAACTTATACAACACGCTAACACGCAAAAAAGAAATTTTTACTCCTATTAAAAAAGGAACTGTCTACATGTACAACTGTGGACCTACAGTATACAACTACGCACACATTGGCAATCTTAGGGCTTTTGTATTTGCAGATACTCTACGGAGAATGTTTGAATATAATAATTTTGAGGTTAAACAAGTAATAAATATAACAGACGTTGGGCATTTAACATCTGATGAAGATACTGGTGAAGATAAACTTGAGAAATCTGCAAGTCTTACTGGTAAGACTGCACAAGATATCGCATCTTACTATACAAAGATTTTTTATAGTAATCTTAGTAATCTGGGTATAGAAATAAATAAAATAACATTTCCAAAAGCTACAGACAATATTAAGGAGCAAATAGAATTGATAAAAAATCTTGAAAAAAAGGGAGCTACTTACAAGATACTAGATGGTGTATATTTTGATACATCAAAATTATCTTCTTATGGAGAATTAGCGCAACTTGATATTAAAGGTCTAAAAAGCGGAGCACGAATAAAAACAATATCTGGCAAGAAGAATATTACTGACTTTGCACTTTGGAAATTTTCAAATCCTGAAGAAAAACGGCAACAAGAGTGGGATAGTCCATGGGGTATTGGATTTCCGGGTTGGCACATAGAATGCTCCGCTATGTCTATGAAATATCTCGGCGAGCATTTTGATATTCATACAGGAGGTATCGACCTTATTCCAGTACACCACACCAATGAAATAGCTCAATCAGAAACAGCAACAGGAAAGCATTTTGTTAACTATTGGATGCACAGTAATTTTATAAATATGGAAAGTGAAAAGATGTCCAAATC
>CAZPPV010000069.1:0-3686 GCA_964588565.1 uncultured Candidatus Saccharibacteria bacterium
TGGGCGTGCAAGATAGTTTTGGTCAGTCTGGTGAACCAAGCGAACTTATTGAGTATTATGGATTAGATGATAAATCCATAATAAAGACAGTAAAAGAGGTTGCTGATTAAACATATTGTTGTATAATTAAAAGTAATATATTTGTAATATGAAAAACCACAATACATTAAAAAAACGAATAATATTGTCTCTCGTTGTCGTTGTTTCGCTCGGCTTTGCTAGTGTCTCAATGGCCAAGCTTGTAAACACTAATCTTAATACAAATAATAATGATTCTAGTGTTGATGGTACTATTATCCCATCAGATGGTGGAAATACAATAAACGAAGAAATGGGGTCTGTAGAGAAATCTATCAAAAAAACAGAAGGTGTTTTAAATAATTTAGATAAAAAAACAGGTAATATTACTGAAAGTGATAGCAGAAATAACAACGCAATCAAGAGAGTTGAGAATAAAGCTGTAAATAAAGATACCTCAAGAGTAGTAAATGAGAATAACTCATATTTTTACAATAAAGATAGTAATGTTGGGGAGTCTATCAATGCACAAGTTGAAGCTTTAAAGGCATTAAGAGAAAGAAGTTTCGTCAACAACAATAGAATAAAAAGTAGAATATTGGATGATGGTGTAAAAGCAGTTTCTGATGAAAAGATTGCAAATGATAAAGAAAATAAGAATGAAGTTATAACGAAAGAAAAGAAAATAAATGTAAATAAACACGTTGATAATTCAGAAAAAGATATTTCTACAACAGCAAAAAAAGATTCACAAGATTTAGGGAATGTTGAGAATGATTTTAATAATAAAATAAAAAATGTCGAATCAAGTGTAATCTTAAAAAAGAAGGCTAAAATAATTGCACGCGAAAAGACAAGTAAGGCTAGGGTAGAATCAGCAAAGGATTCTGATGGTGATGGTATTTCTAATTATGATGAAATAAACATCTATGGAACTAATCCATACTCTGCAGATACCAATGGAAATGGGTATGGTGATGGAGCAGAAATATTAGCAGGATTTGATCCTAATAGTAAGTCAAATAATTCTCCTATAGTGTATGCTAGTCCAAAAAATTCTGGTACGGTTGATGAAAATTTGTTTGCTGTCAGTAAAATAGTAGTCAAAAAAGAAAAGATAAAGAACACTAAACAAATAAATACAGTTGCAACTTCAACTTCAAGTATATCTTCACATGCAACAACATCTGTGTCTAATGTAGTATCCACTGCTTCATCTACAACAACAACAGATGTGTTGTCTTTCAAAGGTAAGGCATTGCCAAATAGTTTTGTAACTCTTTATATATATAGTATTCCAACAGTTGTAACCGTAAAAACCGATAAAGACGGTAATTGGAATTATACTATGGACAAGGAAATCGAAAATGGAAACCACGAAATATATGTTGCTATGACAGACAGCTCAGGAAATATAATTGCAAAGAGTAGCCCTATTCCTTTTGTGAAAGAAGCTTTAGCTGTAACTGTGAATAAAAATCTTCTATCAAGTAATATAAATGACACAAAGCCAAGTTTCTTTAATTTTGGATACGTTTATATGACTGTGCTTGTATTGATTTTTCTTATAGGTATAGTACTTACAATAATAGGTGTTAAGTTGAGATTTAAGAAAGAAGAAATAGAAGATATTGTATAAATATGTTTAGCACATTTTTAAAAAATATTTCAAAAGGATTCTTTTTTGTAAAGAAAAATCCGCAGATTCTCTATACTATATTTTTATTAATTGTAATACCCCTTGCTTTTATTTTTACAGGACAGAAGTTTTTGGATGTTGCAGAACAAAGTCAAGAAAGGCTAGAAAAAGAACGCATTGGTCTTATGCAGGATGTATTTGTTTCAACTATCAAGATAAGTGATTACATTGATTCTAAGAACAGTTCATTTTTGGAAGACATCATAAATGGAATAAGTAAGCAGAATCCCACGCTAGAACAATTTAAGGTTATTGTACGTGAAAAAAATAAAAATGTAGTAATAGCTGCGTTGAACAAGAGTGATATAGGTAAAGAAGATAAATTAAATAAAAAATTTTATGAATCTGTGGGGCTTAGATTGCATGGATCTTTAATTTTTCAAGTATTTGATAAAAATGGAGTTAGGCATTGGAAAGCTGTTAGAGCGATGTTGGACAAAAATGGTAATGTTGGAGGTTTCATGTTTACAGATACCTCCATGGCATATATCGATAATTTAGAAAAGAAAAATATAAGAGACGCATATTATATTCTCTTGTTTATTATACTTGTAATATTTGTGTTATTACTCAGACAAGCAAAAATAATTGATTATGCTCAACTGTACAAGAAACTAAAAGAGGTAGATGAAATGAAAGATGACTTTATTTCAATGGCAGCACATGAACTCAAGACTCCACTTACCGCAATAAGAGGATATGTTGGACTTATCTCTACAAACAATTTATCATCTGATGATAAAGAAAGTATAAGTAGAGTAAATACTTCAATAGAACGTTTGAATTTATTGATTAGTGATATATTGGATGTTGCACGTATACAGCAAGGTAGAATGAAGTTTTCATCTGAAAAAATAAATCCAACTGATTCAATACAATCTGTTGTAGATTCTTTTCATGTAATGGCACGTGAGAAAGGTCTTACTCTCGAGTACATAGAAAATACGCCATCTAGTATTCTTGTCGATTCTAAACGATTAGAACAAGTACTAATAAATTTGATTGGGAATGCTATTAAATATACTCCAGAAGGAAGTGTAAAAGTAATTGTGGAAAAAGAGCATACCATTAAAAATGATATTCTTCACATAAGGATAAGTGATACTGGTCTTGGAATCTCAGCAGAGGATCAGAAGAAGTTATTTAAGAGATTTTCTCGTATACGAACAAGAGAGACTGCAGATATAAGTGGAACGGGGCTAGGTCTTTGGATAACTGCAAAAATAATATCTGCAATGAAGGGAACTATTACAGTGGAATCGATTAAAGGTAAAGGAACTGATTTTATTGTTTCTTTTCGTGTAGTGTAGGATTATATAATATGAACTTTATTTGTATAATTTTGAAATACGAAGACAGTATTTAAAAAGTTAGACATATTTAGAAGTTTTGTATACAGGCAACAGTGATTGTTTTTTTCATATTTTATTATATAATATGTATATTCTGGTATATAATTGTATATATAAATATGTACAATTATATAATATACTCAAGTTCAAACATTATTGATATCATCGTATGTCTTATACATGAACACAAACAGATATTTGTTGATAACTTAAATATAGCAGGAGAGAATTATGAAAATAAACACAGACCCTAAACTTATTGATGAGATCCTCGACAGAGGTATCATTAAGGAAATCATACCAACAAGCGCAGCTTTTCGGGACAGGTTGTTAAGTGGTGATAAGTTGAAGTTATATATAGGTGCAGATCCAACATCGACCGCACTGCATTTAAGTCATGGCAAAAATTACATGCTTCTGGAAGAGTTTCGTAAACTCGGACATGAGGTAGTTGTGCTTTTCGGTGATTTTACTGCACGCATAGGAGACCCAACTGGTGAGTCCTCAATACGTAATCAACTTACACCAGAACAAGCACGTGCAAATGTAGAAGGGTGGATTAGTCAAATCAAGCCTTTGATAGACTTTAACGCCGAAGATAATCCACCAAAGATAGT
>CAZPPV010000070.1:0-3671 GCA_964588565.1 uncultured Candidatus Saccharibacteria bacterium
ATCAACATACTAAAATAAATTAATATGCTGATGATGCATTTTTAGTTTTCAATGTACTATCTCAAAAACTAAAAGTATTGAGATATATAATAAGCCTATCTATTAGGCGTCTGTCTATTATACTCATAGAGACAAAAAGGTCAAGTTTTTATACTAACAATATTTTTAATATGAAAATACCATAATGTATACAACGTAATATTCTTGACGTATTGACTTTTTAATGTAAATGAAATACAATTGTCAAATCGATTCTGTGGAATACACAGTTTTGAATTTCAGTTCAAAAAGTTCAAAAAAATTGAGAAAAGAACAAACAAGAATAAATAATCAAATAAGAGCAAGAGAATTGCGCGTCATCACAGAAGATGGTAGCACTGTTGGTGTGATTTCATTAGAAGATGCCTTAAAAAAAGCTTCTGATGAAAAACTTGACCTTATTGAGATATCACCGAAAGCGAAACCTCCAATTGCAAAGATAATGGATTATGGTAAATTTCTGTACCAGCAAAAGAAAAAACAAAAGGAGGCTAGAACAAAATCTCATTCAACTGAAACAAAAAATATACAAGTAAAGATAGGCACTTCTGAAAACGACTTAAACCTGAAAGCAAAAAAGGCATCAGCGTGGATAAAAGAAGGACACAGAATAAAATTAGATCTTTATCTTGTAGGGAGAGCAAAATATACTGAAATGAAATTCAAAAAAGAAAGGCTCGAGAGGATACTCAATCTTATAACGGAAGAATATAAAGTAGCTGAAGAACCAAAAAGGAGTCCAAAAGGAGTTACTATGATACTTGAGCCAAACAAGAAAAAATAGAACGACATAATCAACATTTTTATGAAAACAAATAAATCATATTCAAAAAGATTGAAAGTAACAAAAAATGGTAAAATACTTGCACGAAAAATAGGAAAATGCCATTTCAATGCTAAAAAATCTGGTTCAAAACAGATGGAGGGTAAAAGGATAGTGAAAATAAGTATGAGTAATAAGAACAAGAGCAGATTTTTATCTAATTTAACTTAACAAAATAATATGTCACGAGTTAAAAGAGGGACAATTTCATTAAAAACAAGACGTAATGTACTTAAACAAGTAAAGGGGTACCGTTTTGGAAGAAGTACAAAAGAGAAACAAGCTAGAGAAGCTATAGCTCATGCTGGTACACATGCTTTTGCTCACAGAAAAGACAAGAAGAATGATTTCAGAAGACTATGGCAAATAAAAATAAACTCAGCAATAAGACCACTTGGATTATCTTATAGTAAATTTATAGACGCCTTAAAGAAAAACAACATAGCACTTGATAGAAAAATACTGGCAGACATTGCAGAAAATAATGGGGAGGTATTTAAAAAGGTTGCTGAAAAGGTAATCTAGAATTTAAGTAACTCATACGGACTACATACAAAAAATAGCTGGCACACATGTGCCAGCTATTTTTTGTATGTAGTCCGTAGTATTATATTTTTAAGCTATCTCTTTTTCTATAAGTTTTTTCAAAATCTGAGGATTTGCAGACCCTTTTGTCGCTTTCATCCCCTGTCCTATAAGATATTGCATTGATGATTCTTTCCCAGATTTATACTCGCTAACTGCTTTGTCACTATCTTCTATTACTTTAAGTACTATTCTTTTAAGTTCTTCTTCATCATTTTTTTGCAATAACCCTTGTTCCTCTGCGATCTTCTTTGGAGAATCTTCCCTGTCACACATAATTGCTAAAATATCCTTAGCTCCACGAGAAGATACATCTCCTGATTCCACCATAATAATCAATTCTGCAAAATGTTTTGGGTCTGGCAAATTCAAATATCCTTTATTTTTCATAACACCAATCAAATCAGATGTAATATAGTTTGATGCTAATTTTATTTTATTTTTATCTTCACCAAAACCAAATACAACGTCTTCAAAAAACTTACCAAGTTCTTTATCGATTATAAACACTTCTACATCTTCATCTTTTATATTGAAGTCTTTTTTATAACGATTACGCTTATCCCACGGTAGTTCTGGCATTTCTTTTTCAATTTTAGATGTTTCGAACCCCCTTATCTCACTAATCTTTAATTTTGGAAGATCTGGATCTGGAAAATAACGATAATCATGTGCTGATTCTTTACTACGTTGAGAAAATGTTGCACACTTATTCTCGTCCCATCCACGTGTTTCCTGAACAATCTCTCCTCCTTCTTCAATGGTTTTTATTTGTCTTTCAATTTCATATTCAATTGCTTTCTCAACAACTTTAAAAGAGTTCAGGTTTTTTACTTCAACTTTTGTACCAAACATATCCGTTTTACTAACACTTATATTTGCTTCTACTCGCATTTCACCTTTTTCCATATTTGCATCTGATACACCGAGATAGCGCAATAAAAGTTGCAGCTCACGCGCAAACCTACCTGCTTGTACTGAATCTGCAACTACTGGCTCTGTAACCAACTCCATAAGAGGAACCCCTGCCCGATTGAAATCCACTAAACTATGGTCAGTATAATGAGTAGAACGTGCTGTGTCCTCTTCTAGGTGAACTCTTGTTATTTTTACACCAGCAAGCTCTCCACCAGAAACAAGCGGATATTTATACTGACTTATTTGATATCCTTTTGGTATATCAGGATAAAAATAGTTTTTACGATCAAACTCTGTAAAATCTGCTAGTTCTCCATTCAAGGCTCTACCGACTTTTAATACATACCTAACGGCCTGTTTATTAATCACTGGAAGTGTTCCGGGGTGTGACATACAAACTGGACATATATTAATATTAGGGGTTTTCTCTTCAGGATTATTTATTGAATTACAAAACATTTTTGTTTGTGTTTTCAATTCTGCATGTATTTCCAATCCTATTGTTGGTTTATATTGATTATCCATAATTATCTATACGAGCTTTTATTATTTTATTATTTTATTCGGTGGAACACTTTTTACAATATTGAATTTTATAAATACAGGATTTCCACTATTGTCTAAGGTTGGTTTATCAGTAGTTATATCAAACTTTCCGTCTCCATTACCTCCATACAACATAGCATAAAACACATCTCCTTCAATAGAATTCTTGCTAATCTCCACTGTAAAATTATTATTTGGTCCAGATTTCAATAATTTTGATACACCAACAACTTCACCTGGTTTACCATCTTTTTCTTTATGTATAACAACATATCCTCCTTTTGGTAAAAAAGCTTTTTCAATAAATACCTCAGTACCACTAGCTTGTTGAGGTACAAACAAAGATGCAGATTCTTCTATTATATTTGTGCTATTTTTTTCTAAATTTACAGTGTTTAAATCAAGAACATTCTTTTTTAAAAAAGAATTGAGTAGAAAAAATCCTGCAATAATTAAGAGGATTACTATTGTAAACATGACGATGCCTTTATTTTTCATATTTTATCTTTTTGACATATCTTTTAAATTATTAAACTTAATTATACTATATTTACACTAATTGTGTCACATTATGCTTCTCAGTATTTTTACAAGCCCATCAGTAAATTTTTTTAAAGAATTGTCGTCATAGATAGATATTGTGTACACATTATCTACATTACCAAACTGCGCTTTTGCCTCTTTTACTCTTTCCTCTGAAACAATATCAGTTTTTGTTATCACTACGATTTCTTTTTTACGTGATAGTTCTATATCATAT
>CAZPPV010000071.1:0-3583 GCA_964588565.1 uncultured Candidatus Saccharibacteria bacterium
AGAAAAAGACTACGTTGATTTATATTTTATCCTTAAACAGATGCCACTTTCCGACATGCTACGCTTCGCACGTGCAAAATTTCCTGAGATTGATCAAAACCTTATATTGAAAAGTCTCGTATATTTTAACGATATCACAAGCGAGCCGATACGCTTTACGGCTGGACATGTGATTTACAAAAGAAAGAGGCAGAGTGGTCTTTTGTGCATGAAGGAAGAATTTATGCGGAAGAATCTAATAAGTATGGATATAAAAACACTCCATGATGCAGAAAAAGCAGGAAAGGAATTAGTTAAATTATTGAAAAAATAATTTTCTTTATCTGTATTGTTTAGCCGTTCTGAATATAGCATCCAAAATAGTTTATTATCGCCAAATTTTTCGAGTTTCTTTTTTCTGTAATTCAGCCAGTGGTGGCACGTTATATTTCGCTCTAGCCACATCAGTAGTCCGTTTATCGTAGGGCTGCAACAATAACGCTTCATACCACACGTTGCCCTCTTTAAGGTAGCCAAAAATATACTGTGTGCCAAATTTTTGCTTCTTGTCCTGTGTGCGCAACAACCTATCTGTCGCAGCTGCGTAAAGCCATTTTGCATTCTCATATCCCATATCCATAGATTGTTTTGCGTATCTCTTTGCAGTTTTATACTCCTCTATATAGACACCATGCTGAAATATCATTGCCGCGTAATAATAATCCTTAGAGGTGAAATTAGTATTGGTAGACATAACAGACGCAACTTGTTTTCGCCGTTTTTCATCCGCTACACTAATTTTATTCCACACCGAGGCAGGCTGTTTACCACCAGGCATATTTTTTCTTGCCTGTTGATCTTCAGTGAAAATTTTTTTTAGGGTAGTATTATTTTTATTTCTCATCATATTATTTAATGACTCTAGGTTGGTTTAGAACTAAGTAATTTTCTCTATAATACCACACAAATGTGTTGTATTAATAATCGCATTTGAATCCCAACTTGCATTATGAAATATTTTAGTGTAGTTTTATTAAATAGATGTAATATATCAACAGCAGAGGTGATTACAATGAAATACGGCACACACTACACACCTTCCAAAGAAGGTCCATTCATTACTGGTTTTTTTGAAATACCAGAAGATGAAGAAGGTCTTGTATGTACATCCGTACATGATGGACCACAAAAAACCCAAAGAACACAGACCCACAGGACTGGTACTACTGGTAACGATCAGCAACAAGACTCATCGGTAGTTCCTGACTGATATTAGTGTCTGTTACACAAAAGGGGGTTGCTAGTTTAGCAACCCCCTTTTTTTATTTATTTGCAATTTTTATCATCATGTCTAATACAGCTGACGGAATACTCAGGTTTGCCAAATGGTTAACCCAATCCCATTGCCCGGCAGGGTTTATTTCAAGAAAAACAAATTCACCCGTCGGTGTTTCAATCAGATCAATGGCACCATACTGAAGATTAACGATATTCATAAAATCTAATAACTTTGATTCTATCTCGTTTGGCAACAAAACTTTTTCATGAGGTGTTTTGTCAATATCATAATGTCGCCAATCTACTTCAGTTTTTTTATTTACTTGAGAAGAAATACGACAATTTGATACTGAAGAGCCGGCAATGGTAACTCTATGCTCATACTTTTTTGACACGTAGCGTTGTATATACAATGGACCATTAGAAAGTTGAGATTTTTTTGACTTCAAAAAGGTTCTGGGCACGCGCTGTGCATAGATGAAGTATGATTTACCATCCTCCGTAGTACGTGTTATTGGGTTAAATGTCTTAAGCAATAAGGCATCATCCTCAGACTGAAATGAAAGTATATCTTCGTCACATGAAGAAATTAGTGTTTGAGGAGTTGCTAAACCCGCACATATCGCACACTGCTGTTGGTACAACTTGTTACCTTCAAGGGTAAGGACTTTATCTCTTCGATTAATCCATAGACACTGCAGGCAACTAAATAAAGAAATTAATGCACAGCGAGATTCATTTTGATGGATTGTAAATTCTTCATCATCAAGTGTGGCATACAACTCTCTATCCATTGGATGTGGTCGTAGATACCATGCAACGGTAATATCTGCCACATTCAAGAAGTACTTCTCACCAGTTGATGTACTAATAACATCAACATATCCTTCGACTAAACCATGCTGGTTTAAGCTAACTGACATAGAAAAATGTTTTGGAAATTCTGCCCAGTAAAAAAGATATATACTCACGGGATTCCCCCTTTTTTTATTTTCCTCTACAAACGGTCGATAGTAGTAGTCTTCATTAGAATCTGTAATGAGTAAAATATTTGACATATGAATATGCCTCCTTGGTTGTGAAAATCTACGTACAAACTATGCTATAAATTATGGATTGGCAATCCTTGAATTTGTACTGTCATGCCTGTATAATTTTGGCATAATATCTCTATTTTAATGAACTCTGATTACAAAGTAGCATATTGAATTTATAAAGCAAGTATTTATTGCCTGAATTCAAGAAATAAACGCAATACTCACAACAACCCACATATCCATATATCCATTGCAAATTTTGTGGAGTTGGATATACTGAAAATATGAATAATGGCTTACGATTGCGGAAAAAGGTGCGACCTTGGGGAGCAACAGGCTTTACCCCGGAGGTGTTGTCGTTGCACTAAGAGGTTCACTTCGGTTGAATCTCGGGACAGGGTCAAAACTTCATAATCAACACAATGGAAAAAATGGCACATTATACACAAATAAACACCTACGAACGAACACAACAAAGGGCGACAAATGGACAAAGGGGTCAGGTACCTCTAGCCCTTTGTTCATAAAAACTTTTTTTGGTACATCCCATAAGCCTTCTCTATAAATTCCTTATTATTGTCATAAGTAACCTTCTGTAGAGCTTCTTTGTAAAACAACCAAAAAATTTCCATATCGCCCTCTGCTTTATCAATGTTTTTTCCATCAGCCTCACCGCCGACAATTTCAGAAGAAAAATTATAGACTCTCCTTATTATATCGACGTTTTTACCGTCTTTTTGTTCATTTACTTTATATTCAAAAGATCCTAAAAAGTTAATAATTTTTACCTTATAGCCGGTTTCTTCAAATGTTTCCCTTTTTGCAGCATCTTCCAGGCTTTCCCCTTGTTCTAGATGCCCCTTTGGTAAAGTATAATCATTCAATTTTTTTCTATAAATAATCAGGAATTCAATTTGTTTATTTATAAACCTCACAGGCACAGTACTAGCTTCTAGTTCAAAATATGTTTCTGTTTTTTTCATAATTTTATAATTTAAAAAAAGTCTACAAACCGACAACAGTCCTGATAACTGAAAATTGAAAATTGAAACAGAGTAATCAGATGCCTTTAATCCTTTCAACTCTTGCCATGACTTTATTGTATCATAAATGGTGACTACCCCCATTCTTTCTTGTGGAAGTTTATTAAATTCTTTAAAGCTCCAATAAAACTCATCCGCTTTTTTGTGAGTAATTGCTTTTACGTAAGAAAAAAAAAGAAAAGGGGGTCAAAAAGAAAAGGGGGTCAGGTACCCTTTTTAGGCCTCCATGGTGGACGGACAGTAGAT
>CAZPPV010000072.1:0-3546 GCA_964588565.1 uncultured Candidatus Saccharibacteria bacterium
TGCTACACGATCTTTTTCTAATTTCTTACGTGCATCTTGAAAAGTTTTAGCTAGTAATTCCTCTTGTGCATTAAAAGAATCATCAATATTTTTGGCGAGTTTAGTAACATCCTTACCTGTTATTTTTTCTTTTTTCACAATACTTGTAGCTTGTGCGACATTTGCCAACAATAATTTCTTGGCTGTTTGTATTCCTTTTGACCCGATACCATCATTTTTAACCATTTCTCTTATCTCAGAAATTCTTTCTCCTGCAAATTTGATCTGGAGTTTTGCTTTTGCTTCTGGATTAAAAGTAAAAAATTCTTCTATATTTTCTCCAAATATATCCAAAAAATAAAAGGGACTATCTGGTGTAATACCAGCACTTGGTAAATTATTTACTTCTGTGTTCGTGTCTATATTTGCATCCACGGTACCAGTTATTAAAAATATAGATAAAATTGATACTAAAAATATTTTTTTCATTTTTTTATAATTATAATAAATCACTACTAATATAAATTCATCATATACTCAAATACTACCAATAGTATACAACACAATATTCAACTTTTCTAGTTCTCACTGTATTTTTATATACTCAAAATATCACATTACTTTTTCTTCTTTTTCACAGACTTGAGCTTTTCTAAATCAAGTATTTCATCTATACGTATATTTTTTACAAATTCTGGTACATGAGACACAAGTATCATCGCACCTTCATATTGATCTAATGCTTTTGCGATAACAGGTAGATGCCGAAAGTTTATATGATTAGTAGGCTCATCAAGTATTAGTAAGTTTGGTTTTAAAAGCGCAAGCTGAGCAAACGAGACAAGTCCCTTCTGTCCTTCTGACAAATTGCCAACTTTCGTGTGCATGAGTTCCCCCGTGATCAAAAAACCAGAAGCCAAAGAGCGCATGTCTTGTTCATTTGGTTTAACCATAGCGCTCTCTAATGTCTTGAATACTGTCTCATTAAAATCAAGTGTCGAAAAATCCTGCCTATAATAACCCACCGTTACGCCGTCTGATATCCTTGCGCCTTTTTCAGTATTATTTGCCAAATGTTCAAGTAAAGTACTTTTACCAATTCCATTCGGACCAGTTAAAAGTAGATGTCTGTTTTTAAGCAAAGAAACATTCACCACTCGTGGTGCAAGCTCGTAGTCTTTCATAACCGATAATGAATCTATGTGTAATATTTCTCCGACATACTGTTCTCTTACGTCTATTGTAAATTTTCGGATAGTTTTATCCTCACGTCTTACGTCTATTTTATTCTCTTCTGCCTCCGCTGCACTCTCACGCATACGCTTTGCCAAAATTCTCATACGACCTCCCTTATTTGCAAAGAAATTTGCTTTGTCTTTTTTTTCTTGTATATGTTTTTCGTATTGAGCATTTTTCCTTCGCTCTTTTTCTACACGTATAGTAATTTCTCTCACTACATCACGATAATTACCCACATACTTTTCTATCTTTCTTGTAAAAATATCTAAATAAAGTACTCCTTCTGTAAAAGCATTAAGAAAATCTGCATCATGAGAAATGACAATAACAGTCTTTTTATATCCAATTAAAAACCTTGTTAAATGTGCAATACCTTCTTTGTCTAAATTGTTTGTCGGCTCATCAAGTAAAAGTAAGTCTGGGTCTTGAATCAACGCAGCTGCCAAAAGAAGACGGGCTTGCTGTCCTCCAGAAAAATCTTTAATTATCTTATCTTTTGGAGCGTGAAGATTTACAACATCTAAAATCTTGTCTATTTTGGGGTCTATATCATACACCTTTTTTGGAAAACATTTTTCAAAATATTCCAACACAGATAACTCAAGATAATCTCGAGGAATAACTTGATGTGCTGTTGCAATAGAAAGATTTGGAGCCAAATGTATATCACCATCTTCTGGAGCAATCGTATTTGTTATTAGTTTAAATAAAGTACTTTTGCCTACGCCATTTTGTCCCATTAGTGTTATCTTTGACCCGCGACGCACAGTAAAACTCACCTCGTCCAAAATAGGCTTATTCACACTGTGCTCAAACGACACATCACCAAACCGTACTATTACTTCTCCTTTTTCTGACATAGCATTTTAATATATAAAAAAGCGCATAATGCGCTCCATGTTTACTCAAGAGTCAAAAAAGGGGTCTTGATTCGTAAATAGCAGTCCTTTAGAGCTCTTGATATTGTAATAATACGATAAATACTCAATTTACACAAGAGATATAAGCAAATATTATTCACTTGTATCTACACCTCACAAGAAATTTACTCAGGGTTATTTTTATCTTTCTTCTTTTCTTTTTTGGGTTTTTTCTTTTCCTTCTTTTGTTTGTCTCTTCCTTTTGCCATTTGTATAGTATACCACACTAACAAAATTACTCCCAACTAATAATCTCATTTGTAGCTTTTTACGAGAATAAGTTTTTCTTCTCTAGTCATGCGTTTTATTTCAGCCTCACGTGCCCTAACATCTGCAAAGGTCTTGCATTTCTCTTGGTATACTACTTCCACTGGACGGCGTGCTCTGGTATACTTCGCTCCATTTTTAAGCTCGTTATGCTCTCGCAACCTTTTCTCCAAATCCACAGTAGACCCAGTGTATAATGTGTCATCACTACATTTTAATATATATACAATATAAACAAGATTAAATATCATATAAAAACTATATCATAAAAAACTACTAAATTAGTCTGCGTTGGTTAATGTAAGGTTAAATGATAAAAGCCCTATATTATACAGGAGTTTAAAAAAACACATTACACCAGTTAGACCAACTAGGACTCGAATCAAGCGCCGACAAAGCAAGCCAAGGGATCCGGCACGAGTGAACGTCAAAGAAGTAAGATTTTTATGAGTCATAGACAAAATAAAAATCTACGATAGTTACCAAGTCCTACTTTGAATCTTTTTTGTAAGATAAAGCAAACCAAATCGCAAGTATGCTAATAATTATTTCAAAAATTCCATTTCCAGTATCAGGTCCTTTAATTCTAGTATAGTCTCCAAGACATTCCATGTTGATCCCATCTCTGCCGTATTGGACACATTACATATGATATGGTGTTGTAAATGAAAAATATACAGAAAATAAAAATGTTCCCGCTATCCCAAAAATTAATGTACGGTACGAACAGCCAAACCATAAGGTTCTATGGGGCCAAATAAGAGTAAGATAGACAATATTACGCTTACAATAAAGTTTCGATTTATCTTATTCAAACCAATTTCCAACTTTTGTTTGTCTCTTCCTTTTGCCATTTAGATAGTACACCACACTGACAAAATTACTCTAACTGCCAGACTAGGACTCGAACCTAGATTGACCGGACCAGAACCGGCCGTCCTACCATTAGACGATCTGGCAATACATCTTTTACACACTGGAATATTGCAATATTAGCAGATTTTACCTAATTTTACCAGTATAATACTTGACTTTTTTGCACTTCCATGCTATTGTTTAAATAGCTTTTTCGCACTTTACAATTTTACAATACAGAGGATTTTTCAATGAAAAAAATAATTTTTTTACTTATACTTGCGTT
>CAZPPV010000073.1:0-3487 GCA_964588565.1 uncultured Candidatus Saccharibacteria bacterium
ACTGGTTATGGGATAGTAGGTCCAAAAACAAGAAAAGTTTTAAATTCTTTGTCTTCAAAAAAATTAACAGTTACTACAAGTAATTCTATAAAAAGTGAAATCTCACGTCTGCAAAAATTAGTCAAAAACCTAGAAGTACAGTTAAAAGGTTTTATTCCTTCACGCTAGTTCTGTTTTTTTATGTTATTATGGCGATAATGAGTAATTTTTGGCAAAGTTTAAAGAAACCGTTTTATGTATTGGCGCCGATGTCAGATGTTACAGATATTGCTTTTCGTAAGATTGTCGCGAAGTATAGTAATCATGGAAAATCAAATGGTGGTCCGGATGTATTTTATACAGAGTTTGTTTCTTGTGACGG
Source organism: uncultured Candidatus Saccharibacteria bacterium (assembly GCA_964588565.1). Lineage (GTDB taxonomy): Bacteria > Patescibacteriota > Minisyncoccia > Phycocordibacterales > UBA1539 > CAYSEK01. The sequence continues at coordinate 362 of CAZPPV010000073.1, forward strand.
TCTTTTATCTGCAGGTAGAGAGCATTTGCTTTATGATTTAAGATATGAAAATGAAGAGAGACCAATTGTAGCGCAAATATTTGGTGGTGAACCAGAACATTTTTATGAGAGTGCAAAATTGGTTGTTGGACTTGGATATGACGGTATTGATATTAATATGGGATGTCCGGATAGAACTATTGAAAAACAAGGAGCTGGAGCATCGCTCATGAAAGACCCAAAGCGTGCGAGAGAGATTATAAAGGAGTGTAAGCGTGGGGCGGGCGATGTGCCTGTATCTATAAAGACACGTATTGGATATAATAAGAATGAACTGGATACTTGGTTGCCAGAGATACTGGCGGAAGATCCAGCAGTTGTTACTATACATGCGCGTACAAGAAAAGAGATGTCAAAAGTACCGGTACATTGGGAGGAGGTGACTCATGCTGTAGAGATAAGAGATAAAATAAAGAGTAAAACGCTCATCGTCGGTAACGGTGATGTGAAAGATTTAAGAGATGGCAGGCGGAGAGCACAGGAAAGCGGTGCTGATGGGGTAATGATTGGACGTGCGGTGTTTGGTAATCCATGGTTGTTTGTAGAGCCACTCCACAATCCAACGGCGGAAGAAAAATTACGCATAATGGTAGAACATACAAAACTTTTTGAAAAGTTCTGTAATTATAAGAACTTTGCCGTAATGAAAAAACATTATAAAGCATACGTGACGGGTTTTGATAGTGCAAAGGAGCTAAGAATAAGGTTTATGGCGGTGAAAGATTCTTCAGAAGTGGAATCTCTTGTGGAGAATTTTCTTAGTAAATAAAATAATATTATACAACTGTCAATTGTGGAAAACTGGGTTTGCACCTAAATTTAATTGTAATATAATTAGTCTTATGGAAAATTTAATTCACTCAGATATGTTCTTTTTTATCACTTCAATTGCTGTTGTAATTGTTACAATTTTTCTTTTAGTTATATTATGGTACATTCTTCGTATTTTAAAAAATGTTAAAGATGTATCAGATGTTGTAAAAAAAGAGAGTATTTTCGTACTGAGTGACTTATCTAGTTTCAGGGGGAAAATAAAAAGTTTGTTACAATTTTTTATTGTAAAATATGGTAAGCTTACAAAGCAATCCAAACGGAAGAAAAGGAAGAAGTCAGTGGGTTCAGAATAAAAAAGAAAAAATTATAAGTTTAACTAATTTAAAAATGACAATAAAAAGAAATACCACAAAAAAGAAAAGTATGGGTGGGGTCGGGTTTAGTGTGGTGGCACTTGCCGCAGCCGCAGCAGCTGGAACATATTTCCTTTATGGGAGTAAGGGTGCAGTAAAGAATCGTAAAGATGTAAAAGGTTGGACATTGAAAATAAAAGGGGAAGTGCTTGAGGAGATAGAAAAGCTGAAAAATATTGAGGAGGAAGATTATAAAAGAATTATTGATACTGTTGCAAAAAAATACAAGAAACTAAAAACTGTAAATACTAAAGAAGCGGAAGCCCTTGCGAGTGAACTTAAAAAACAATGGAAAGAGATTAGCAAAGAGGCGGGTAAAAAATCTACAAAGAAAACTGCCACAAAAATTAAAAAATAGAAAGAAAAAGATGGTCGTGTTTATTCACTTTAATTAAAAATAATTTTATGGAAACAGAAAAATGCTCAACACATGATGAAGAAATGGTTGAAGGTAAATGTTCAAAATGTAGTGTTGAAGAAACAAAAACAGAAGAGTAAATCAAGTAACAGAGAAAGTAAAAACCACCTAAGACTATTTTATAGTCTTAGGTGGTTTTTCTTCATATATAATTTTGTGTATAATGTATGTAATGTCTGAACAAGCTTTATACAGAAAATATCGTCCTGTAACATTTAATGATGTATTAGGACAAAATCATGTTGTAAATGCACTACAAGGTGCTTTGAAGACAGATAAGATAGCTCATGCGTATTTATTCTCTGGTTCTAGAGGAACTGGTAAAACAAGCATCGCTAGAATTCTTGCCCGTGAGATTGGTTGTTCTGATAATGATTTATATGAAATAGATGCTGCATCAAATCGTGGGATAGATAATGTGCGTGAATTGAGAGAGTCTGTACGTTCAATGCCTTTTGATTCAAAACATAAAGTATATATTATTGATGAAGTACACATGCTCACAAAAGAAGCATTTAATGCACTATTGAAAACACTGGAAGAACCGCCAGTGCATGTAATATTTATACTTGCGACGACTGAGTTGGAAAAACTACCTGAAACAGTAGTGTCACGATGTCAAACTTTTCAATTTAAGAAACCATCACAAAAGATATTAAAAGACTTAGTGACACGAATTGCAAAAAAAGAAGGATTTATTTTACAATCAGCTTCTGCTGACTTAGTAGCTTTGCTTGGCGATGGGTCGTTTAGAGATACTCAAGGTATATTACAAAAAGTAATCGGAGCTTCAAATAACAAAAACATTTCAGCAAAAGAAGTGGAAAGTATAACAGGCGCGCCACGCTCTGAGCTTATCAATAAGTTGGTTCTTGGTATAGTTGAAAAAGATATAAACAGTAGTCTGTTGTCTGTTCGTAAGGCATCTGAAGATGATATTGATATGTCTATTTTTCTTAAACTTACACTTCGTTCTTTGCGCGCTATTCTTTTACTACGATTTTCTGGGAATAATGAAATGAAAGACAGTATTAAGGAAGAGTTTACAGAGGAGGAGTTTACCTTTTTGGTGGATATTTCTATTGATAAAAGTGCTAACCTTAGCTCACAGATAATAAAAGAACTGCTTATCGCATCAGATGAAATGCGCTTTGCATCTATATCTGAGCTTCCGATCGAACTCGCACTAGTTAAGATTATTGGAGGTGAGAAAAAATAATTGAAAAAACACATTTTTTATGGTATTTTTTAAGGTATTGTATAAATGAAATACAACAGAATATTGCCAGATTGTTTAATGGTAGGCAATCTGTTTGTTCAAGAGTAAAACGATTGAGTACAAACAGTAATGCAAGTGAGCGAAGCAGGTCGTAGTCCGCAGTATAGTTTTGTGTAATGGGATAAGTTATAAAAAGTGAAATACAATAGAATGTTGCCGGATCGTCTAATGGTAGGACACTGGTTTTTGGTACCAGTAATCTA
>CAZPPV010000074.1:0-3426 GCA_964588565.1 uncultured Candidatus Saccharibacteria bacterium
TCTCATGGTCCGGGCTCGGACGGGAGTTCAACTCTCCCCACCTCCACTAGCCACAGGATCTATTGTAATTTCTTTTCCTACTCAAGCAAACTCTCATATTCATCCATAAGCGGGTGTTGCCAAGTTTGCTTGAGCAGTTTCAAAACTTCGTTTTCAAACCAAAGTTTTTGTTCTTTGCTGTGATTAAATTTTTCCAAAGTCCTAACCATTATTCCTTATGGTCAATCACCAAACTTTTCAAAGTATGAATTTTGTCCGCAACTGTTACCGCTTTTACCCCCTCGGAGCCATTACGCACAGTTTCAACATATTTCTTTTTCCTTTCTTCCCATGGTGAAGAATCATCATTTGTGGTGACTTTGACGATTTCTAAAACTTCGCTACCAAGTTCTTCTTTTAATTTTTCCTCGCCAAAATCAGTATAATTCAAAATATCATGCGTCAAAGCCACCACAATAACCGTGTCTGAAAAATTGTGTTTTGTGAGTTTCAGCGCTACCATAAATGGATAAATTATGTACGGCAAATTATCACCCTTACGCGTCTGTCAGTCGTGAGTTGCAACTGAAACTCGCACGGCTTTTCAACTAAACCAATTTTTGAATCACTGTTCATCGTCTTTCAAATATTTTTTCCAAGAGTTTCTAAAGTCACCTTCCAAATTTCCATTTTGTTTTGGAATCTGGATAATTACGACAACAAGGATAATGGCTAAACTTATGTAATAAGCATTTAAGTGCTTGGGGAAATAATTTTCTACGGCCCAAACGGAAGCCCAAATCAAGACTCCCCAAATTATCGGGGCGATAATAAAAGTTGATATTGGAATGAGTTGTTTAAGTTTTCCCTCGCACTCTAGTTTTTTTGCGCGTGGCCAAGCTGAAAATAGCGGATAAATAATCTGACTAAACGCGAAAAGACCAAAAATCAAACTAAAGATAAAAATTACAATTCCCATATCAATAGTTTAGCTTATTTTTACTAATAATCGCCATTGGCAATTTGTTTAGTCCGTCCATCGATTGGGAATCAACGGAATCGTGCATTTCTAGCATTTCAATAATCATTCCGTTCAATTTTTCTTTCTTGTTTTTATCCCGAAGTTTATTGATGACATACGCATACAAAATTCCAACAGTTAGAGGCAATAAAATTATGTCCGGCCCAAATGACATATAGAAAGTTGAACCAAGCTGTCCATTTCGGTTAAAAACTAGAAACGAGTATTTTGCAAATGAGTGCAGTGGTTCCTCATCTTCAGAAAAAGTCATTGGGGGTATAGCGATAAAGGAAAAAGTTTTTAGTAGGCCGAGCGTAGCATCTTTTTCTGTTTGATTAAGCGTTTGGAAAACAACTTCATAAAGCCGACCACCAAGCTCGCTCACTTCATATTGTCCTTTTATCGCTTCTAGTAAATACTTTCTCACAACATCGGGCTGTCTCTTATCACAAATGTAGAAATAGCGAGCAAGAAAAAGCAGCTACCGAAGAAAATCGGTATTAAAGTTCTCGCACAAGGAACCAAAAATGCCCGATTTTCAAAACTCGGCAAAGATTCCTGTTGCGGTAGTCGCTACTGACAAGCAACTGATTTTCTTAAACCCCCGATTGGGAACCGTAACGGTTCCCAATCTTCTTAAAGAGGTATATGAAATGAAACTTTGTTGGAGTATATTTAACATTGTTGAACCGGTAAGCGATGGTTATCTTATCAGAAATACAATGACAGGATCCGTTGTGTTTATATCTGATGATAACTACAAATCAATAGATGATGCTGTATCTGCCGGCGTGCTAGTTACTACTTCGGAAACGAAAGAGTTGACTGGAGATAACGGAATACTTATTGATTGTGATGAAAACGAAATGACTTTCTTTTGCAAGATGTTTTTAAACACAAGGGACGGTGGAACCGATACTTTTACTCTTCATTTTTTGCCAACAATAGCGTGTCAACTTTCTTGCAGATATTGTTTTGAAAATGGAAGTGAAAGAAAAGGGATTATGAAAGAAAATATTATGGGAAAGTCAGTGGACTGGCTTGATGAATATTTTTCTATTCATAATTTAAAACGGATGAAAGTTGTTCTGTTTGGCGGTGAACCATTACTTGGTGCCAAGATAATAAAAAAAGCCTTACCTTTATTTTCCGCTTTAGCAGAAAAGCATTGTCTTGATTACCGCACTGAACTTGTGACTAATGGAGAGTTGCTTTCCGAAGATACAGCAATCTTTCTGCATAAATATTCATGGGGAAGACTTCAAGTCACTTTGGACGGACCTAAAGACATCCATGATAGTTTAAGATTTGGCAACAAAGGAAGACCAACTTTCGACACCATCATTAGCAACATATTGATGGTTTTGAATAATAGGTATATCAATAAAGTGGACGTACGAATTAACTATAGTCTTCAAACAAAGGACAAAGTTGTTAATTTGCTTGAATATCTGGCAAGTCTTGGCATACAAAGTAAACTCAATCTAAGTTTCGGTATAATTATGCCGACTTTAGAGAAGTCTATGCGAGTTTCTGAAAACGACAGCGCAAATGCATATTTATTGTTTTGCGCTAAAGCTAAAGAGCTTGGTTTTGAGATACCCATAGAATATACTGTTGGACCATGGTGTGTTGCAACTGAAAAACACTCGGTTGTTTTACAGCCAGACGGGTCGTTGCAAAAATGCATATCAACAGTAGGGAGAAAACAATACAATTTTTCTGATGTATCTGTTTTACCTGTTGAATATGCAAAAGATGCACGATTTGAAAAATTCAAAAGGACGGAAGAATGTAGGAAAGAGAAGTGCTCTTATCTCCCAATTTGTGGAGGTGGATGTCCATGGGATGCGTTAGTTGAACACGGAAAGCAGGGTTTTGGAATGAGGTTTTGCCAAAAAGAACTGCTTGACGTTATCAATAGAGGATTATTGAGGCTAAACTATTCTTAGTATCTGTGTTTTGCACCTTACAGCTATGTCAAACGACATAGCTGTATTTTTTTTGCTATTATCTACAGATGGTGAAAAGAGGCAAAATATTATGGAGATAAAACAAAATTTAAATAATTATAAAGAAGAATACAAGAATTCTGATATATGGGAGGTGTTTGAAACAAAACACTATGTTTTTCACTATGCCAAAAATTCTCTTGCCGAAAAAGATTTGAATTATATAGCAGAAACTCAAGAAGAAGCATATTTAAATATATTAACAATGCTTAAAATTGAAGATAAATTCCAGAAGATAAAATATTATATTTATCGATCAGAAGATGAAAAGAAAAGATTGATGGGAGATGATGGATTTGCACAAGCAATTTGGCATGATAACTCAATACACATAATCTACACAGAAAACATAAAGCCGCTGGGAGAACATGAAGATACACATTTGCTCACATTATCATGGGGTGTTGCGGTTGG
>CAZPPV010000075.1:0-3370 GCA_964588565.1 uncultured Candidatus Saccharibacteria bacterium
CATCAGAGGATAAATACTGTTCAACATGAGGAACTAACATTGCTTTGTAGCGACCATATCCTGCTCCTATATCTAATAAGGCACCACTGCCGTACTTCTTTATTAAGATTTCTGTTATTGTTCGTGTGTTCATGTTTTATATAGATAAAATAGTAATTAGTTTATATTTACAATCTTTTAAAAACTGCGCACCAACCTATAGTATGCTTGCGATTTGCTTTTGAGGTATCAATTTCATCTCGCCATATTGCAAAAGAGCCACATATCTTAAACAATCTACTTACTACCCTTCCTATAATTGGGTGATTAAACAAATTATATTTATCTATAGCAAAACGCATTTTCATTTGTGCACGTAGTATGTGATACCCACCACGCTGATCCATACTCACTAACTTAAATCCGTGTCGTTCAAAAAGTGACTGAAGTCCATAGCGTGTATAGCGCCAATAGTCATGAGGTTCTTCGTGTAGTTCATTCCACTGCGGAACAGTTACCAGTACACTTCCTCCCTTCTTTAAGACACGACCAAACTCACGTGCCGCCTGTTCTGGGTTCTCTACATGCTCAAACACTTGTGTAGAGATTATTGAATCAAATGACCTGTCTGGAAATGGTATTGCTTCGGCTCTTCCAACCACATCGACATTCTGTCCTTTTTCTATATCCATACGGATATATTCAGTAACATCTGATAACAATTTATAACGCTCTACAGCACCACTTCCCACATTTAGTACACGTCCTTTAATACATGGCATTGCAGACTTTATTTGCGAACGTAATAATATCCTATCTAATTGGTAAATATACATATAAAAATATACTTTGACAAATTACTACATAAAATATTTAAATTTATTTTTACAACAAACTATATATATTGAATATAATCATATATCATAATTAAAATTGTAACAATTTCATACAACTACAAATTTTGTAAGTTTTAAGTAATATATACATGCATATATTTTTCAAAAATATTACCCCACATCATTTTGTGACTCCATTTTATAGCATTTTGAGACATTTCATTATATAACTCCGAATCACTTAATAATCTAATTATTTTCTCTGCAGTATCTTTTGAGTCATTTGCTTTTACCAAAAAACCATTGTACCCATCTTTTATTGCGTCTTCTCCGCCATTATCATATGACCCAACAGTGGGTAAAGTATATACATTTGCTTCCAAATACACAAGACCAAACCCTTCAAAATTAAATCCATCGTTTACTGGTGTCAGGACAAAAATTTTTGATTTTTGATAAAACTCCTCAAGCTTATTATCAGAAACTCTTCCAGATAAAAAAATATTGTTATTCAATCCCAAATCTTTAATCATTTTTTTAATATGAATGACATAATTATTATCAATTTGCGACCCTATTATGTAATATTTAACATCCGGAATAGTCTCGACAACAATCTTAATTGAATCAATCACAACATCAAACCCTTTTCTTTTTTTTAAAGCACCTACTCCAATAATTATATTCTCTTTTTTATGAATACTCAATATTTGTTTTTTTGAAGAGTTAACGTATACTCCATTATTTATAACAATTAAGTTATCTAATTTTTTATAATCTAGTAATCGTTTTTTTGTATAATTACTAACACAAATAATCTTCTGTGCATTTTTATATGTAATAATTTGAAGAAATCTATAAAAAAAGTTTTGCAATGTTTTAACACCATAAGAACCATGGATTGTAATAAAATATTTTACAACAAGAATTTTAGATACTAGATAAGTAATAAAAGAATATGGTTCAACAAAACAATGAATTAAATCAACATTTTTTAAATCTTTATAGTTTAGTAAAATACGTAATACGTAAAAAAAAGACAGGAAATAAGTTTTTTTAAAACTTATTGGATCAGGCAGTATTTCAATCTGTTTTACATTACTATACTCTTTATTTTTTTTACTACATATAACAACTACTTCAATTCTATTCTTTATTAGCTGCTCAATAATTGCAAGAGAATAATTACCCCACCCATTTTTTTTATTTAAATTATTTGTAATAACCAGAATCTTCATTTTATAAATTCTAAAATATTTTTTGTTCTCTTCTCCCATGTATAGCTCTGAACATCTACAAATGCTTGTTTTGCAATCTTATCAGAAAAATCCGAACCCCGCAAAACTTTTTTTATACCTTCTATCAACGCTTTTGAACTATCCAACTCTATTAAAACAGAATTATTCTCACTTAAAACTTCTCTAATCGATGGCAAATCAGAGACTACAATCGGTACTTCACTTGCCATATACTCAAACATTTTTACGGGAGACATGTATTTTGCATAATGCTCTGTATATGGATAACTCATGATCAAAACATTGCAAGATTTCAAATACGAAGGAATCATCATTGTCTGTATATGACATACGATCTTGTAGTTGTTACTATCTATATCATTTTTTTTAAACAAATTATTCACCTCTCTTAATTCTTCTTTATTTATCCCCACAAGTAATAAAAATACCCGATGGTCTTTATTTAAAATTTCTGCAAAACTGTCAACCAGCTCTTTTACTCCTTTACTTTCACCCATAGTTTTATATTTACCTACATACCCAACTATCTTCTTGCCTACAGGCAAGCATAAATCTTTTCTTATTTCGTCCTTTGTTTTGTATAGATTAAATCTATTTATATCAATAGAACTAGATGCTATTAATATCTTATTTTTATTTATTTGATATGTTTTCATATAAAAATCTTTCAACCCTTGAGTGATAGCGATCATGCCTTTGCTGTTACAGATGACTCGCTTTGCTACAAAGTTATTTTTAGCAGTATGTGTTTCCCAAAATAAATTATGTTTAAAGAAACTAAGAAAATACAGAGGTAACTCATCTCTTGAATATATAAAATCTGACTTCTTAAACAGAGAATACAATGTTGCAATTTTTGCAAAACCGACAGATTGAACCAAAAAACCGATCTTCCCGAATCTTACCAAATCCAGAGTCGGTAACTTTGTTATTTTTAAATTTTCTTTAACACTATAATACTCGAAAGGATTTTGTTTTATTGAATTTAATCGTCGTGGGACAACAAGCTCAACATCAATACCAGCAAGCGCAAAAGCTTCACACATTTTCATTATTTGAATACCGTGTGCTTTTTCCGTTGGTAGGCGAATATTTGCTATGTAGATTATTTTTTTCATTTATTTTTTAAATTTAACTTACTTATACTATTCTTGGATATTATAGATTTATGTGTTGTATAAAATCTTTTTTGTATATTTTATCCATATTTTTTCTATTTTATCAAATTTCTGTGCTTTGTGTTTTTATTATGTTGCAAAACTTCTTCTAGATGATTAAACACAAATTCAAAATAAG
>CAZPPV010000076.1:0-3360 GCA_964588565.1 uncultured Candidatus Saccharibacteria bacterium
TGCTGGTGTGGTATCACCATCTGCTTGTGCAGCTACTTCTGGAGCTGTTATTACGGATGCTACATTTAAAGCTGGAGTAGCATCTGCAACTAAAGCATCTGGAGCTGCTGGTCATGTTAATGTATCTGCCAATGGTGTTTCATGGGCTGTTTTTGTCCCACTTAAAACTACAGGTGTGTGGTGTGTAGATTCAAATGGCAAAGCTGAGGTTTCTACTGCTACTATGGCAACTGCTACTGCCTGCTAACTTTTTAATATATTTAGTAAGTTGATTATAATTCAGTAAGACTAAATATTATAATAAGTTACAAAAAAAACACCGCCTGAAAGGCGGTGTTTTTTTTGTAACTGAGTTCTAAGATTCAACCTTTAAACTGGTTAGGGACGTAGCTATGAGCGGTGTTTATTTTTATGGTAGAATACATAGTAATGGAAAGTATTTTTTATATATTTGCTTTTATATTTGGGACAATAATTGGTAGTTTTTTGAATGTTGTTATTTATAGATATAATACTGGAACATCTATCGTGTCTGGTAGGTCTATGTGTTTTTCGTGTGGGAAGACTCTTAAATGGTACGAGCTAGTTCCTATTTTTAGTTTTATACTACAAAGAGCAAAGTGTCGTAACTGCAAGAGTAAGATATCGTGGCAGTATCCAGTAGTAGAGATAGTCATGGGACTATTGTTTGTTTTTGTTCTTATTGGGCAACATTCAATTATTGAAACTATTTATTTATTTATTTTGATGAGTATATTTGTTGTTATTTCTGTTTATGATATTCGTCACAAAATAATTCCTAACAGCTTTGTTTATGCGTTCATTCTTTTGTCTGTACTTCAATTTACTTGGGGGTCTAATACACAAGTGTTGGATTGGTTGGCGGGTCCTATTTTATTTTTACCATTTGCAGGACTATGGTTTTTTTCTAAAGGAACATGGATGGGGTTTGGTGATGCAAAACTCGCACTTGGGATTGGCTGGTTTTTGGGTTTTTATGCTGGTATGTCTGCGATTATATTCGCATTTTGGATAGGGTCTGTATTTGGACTTACTCTTATTGGAATAGGGAAAACAAAAAGCTTACTTTTAGGTAAGAAAAAGTTTACTATTAAAAGCGAAATACCATTTGGACCTTTTTTATTGATTGGAACACTTTTGGTTTTTTTCTTAAATATAAATGTAGTTTCATTGTTAAGGATTTTTTAGTGCACATATCACATATATACAGAGATTGGAGATATGTTAAAATATAAATGTGAAGTTTAAAGATATATTTAAATTTTTATATAAGAAGTTTACAAGAAAAATATTTACTCCATCAACTACTGGTGTTGGCTTTGATTTGCGGTATAGACGTGGCTTCACTCTAATAGAACTTATGGTTGTTTTATTTGTATCAGCACTTATATCTACTGTTATATTGGCAAATTTCGGTGATTTTACGAGCCAAACAGAGTTTGACAATGAAGCACTTAATATTGCGCTTACGGTAAGGGAAGCACAAGCTTATGGAATTGGAAGCAGAGAAATAAGTGGTAAATTTGGTGTTGCTTATGGTGTTATTTTTAAAAAAAGCACCCCTAATTCTTTTACTTTAGACACATTTGGTACAGGGTCTGGTGGTTATTACTCTCAATTTGATATAACTCCTGAGAAAACAATTAAAATAAAAGATGGATTTAAGATAAGTAAGCTGTGCTTAATTAGTCAAAATAGCACTTATTGTAATTATCTTGGTGTGGCTACTGTATTTAAAAGACCAAACCCAAATGCGAATATTTATTTATTATGGTCTAATGGTAATTTTATACTAGTAAATTTTTCTGGTGTTAAGATTACACTAAAGCGCATAAGTGATGGAACAATCAAAACAATAAATATTACAAATACAGGGCAGATTTATGTAAATTAAAAAAATGCAAACAATTCATAATAAAAACCAAAATAGAAAGTGTGGATTTACCTTAGTAGAGCTTATCGTGTCTCTCGGTTTATTTACGGTAGTAGTGATGATAGCAATGGGTGCATTATTGTCGCTGGCTAATACGAACAGAAAAGTAAGAACTATGCATATTGCAATGGATAATATAAATTTGGTTCTTGAATCAATGTCACGAGAGATAAGGATGGGTTCTGTTTATACCTGTAATCCAGCATTGCCAACAAATTTAATTTATGGTGGGGTTGGTGTTGACTGTCTCGTATTATCAGGAGGAGGTTCATCAATGGCGTTCTTAGCTCAAAGTGGTAGTAATAATTTTGTGTACAGGAATCATTTTGGTATCATACAAAGGTCAGAAGATGGTGGAAATAATTGGTCTAACATGACAGCACCTAATATAGATATTACTGATTTTAAGTTTTATGTTATTGGTGCAGGGTCTAGTAAAAAACAACCACACATAATAATTTCTATTACAGGAAAAGTTGGAGGTAATGGCAAATTGTCATCAAGTTTTAGAATACAAACTACAGTAACGCAGATATTACCAAAATAGTAAAAATATGAATATTTTAAATAAAAAAAATAAAGGATTAACTCTTATAGAGACATTGATAGCCATTACAATACTATTGATGTCAACAGTTATGCCCATGGTAATTTATTCAAACAGTATAACGAATTCTCTTTTTGCTGGTGAACAAATAACAGCTACATATTTGGCACAAGAGGCACTTGAGTTGGTAAAATATGATATATACACAGAATTTAATAATAATTCAGGATGGTTTGGTTTGCCAAATTGTAATGGGCAAGGGATAGGTAATAGATGTACAATTGATATCCCGAACGGAAATGTATGCAGAGGATCTAATTGTAATACTAATTTATATATAGATTCAACTACTAATTTATATACTCATTTTTCTGGTGTTAGTAATAAACTAACAAAATTTTCTAGAACTATTAAATTTGAGAATAATCCATCTGTTTCTGTTGCTCCAGTATCAGCAACCGTTAAATGGATGAATGGGGGCAAGGTTAAAAGTGTTACAATAAAAGAGTACCTAACTAAGTGGAGATAAAATAATAATTATGACTGTATTTAATGTGAAAAAAAATAAATTAAGAACAAACAGAGGTATTGCATTGTTTATTGCAATGGTTATTTCTGGCGTCGCTCTTGTTATAGGTGCAGGAGTGTTAGAAATATCTGCAAAAGAAATACAGCTTTCTTCTGTAGGGCGTGAATCTGTTAAAGCATTTTATTCTGCAGATGCCGGTCTTGAGTGTGCGCTTTATTGGGACGATGTTACAAATGCTTCTGCTTCAAGTGTCTTTGCAACTTCTACTGATTCTTTGCCACTTAAATCTGCTGGTAGTAATCTAAATTGTGCAAATACTGATATTTCTAA
>CAZPPV010000077.1:0-3210 GCA_964588565.1 uncultured Candidatus Saccharibacteria bacterium
GTTAAGTCGCCAGCATAGCTCAGTTGGTAGAGCAGGGCTTTTGTAAAGCTCAGGTCAGGGGTTCGAATCCTCTTGCTGGCTCCATAAAATCTTAAGCCTCGAAGCGATAGCTTTGGGGTTTTTGCTATTTTGGGTATAATAGTCTTTATGGACAAGCAATCAGAAGAAAAGGGAGAAATGGGGCATTTGCACCCCGTTACGACGATAATAAGAGAACTCAGTGATGTTTTTTCATCACTTGGCTTTGAGATAGTGCAGGGAAAGGAAATAGAGACCGAGCACTACAACTTTGATATTCTAAATGTACCAAAAGATCACCCCGCGCGTGACATGCAAGATACTTTTTGGATAAAGGGTTTGAAAGAAACAGTTCTTCGTACTCAGACTTCAGCAGAGCAGGGTCACTATATGGAGGAACATGAATTGCCGATTAAGATAGTCGCACCAGGGAAAGTTTTTCGTCATGAGGCGACCGATGCAACACACGAAGTTCAGTTTCATCAGTTTGAGGGGCTCGTGGTTGATAAGAACATTACGATTGCTCATCTTAAGTGGACACTTGAACTTTTCTTAAAAAAATTGTTTGGCGGAGATATAAAAATTAAACTTCGTCCAGGATATTTCCCTTTTGTGGAGCCAGGGGTAGAGATAGATATGATATGTTTTAGGTGTGATGGAAAAGGGTGTCCATCGTGTAAGCAAAGTGGGTGGATAGAGGTATTGGGTGCTGGCATGGTGCATCCGAATGTTTTAAATAATATAGGTATAGACCATAGGCAGTGGAGTGGTTTTGCTTTTGGTGTGGGGATAGATCGTATTATTATGCTTAAGTATGGTGTTGATGATATACGAGCTCTTTATTCAGGTGACTTACGTTTAGTTAATCAATTTTAATCTGTTAAATAATATGATCGTTTCATACAATTGGCTACAAACATATTTTGAGGAAAAATTACCTGCTCCAGAAAAGCTTGGGGAGGTTCTTACTCTTGGCGCCTTTGAGATAGAGAATATAGAAAAAATTGATGGAGATTATATTTTGGATATTGATGTTCTTCCAAACCGCGCGCATGATTGCTTGTCTCATCGTGGAATCGCAAAAGAAATTGCACTATTGTTTGGGTTGAAGATGAAAGAGTATTTGCAAAAGGGATCTGACTTTGAGGAACAAGTGAGTGATGAGTTGCTTTTAGTAGAAAATAAAGAAAAAAATTTGTGTCGTCGATACGTTGGTAGGAGGATAGATAGTGTTAAAGTCACACAGTCTCCCGACTGGTTGAAAGAGCGTCTTGAAGCAGTAGGGCAGAAGTCAATAAATAACATCGTCGATGCGACGAATTATGTAATGTTTGATATTGGGCAGCCTTTACATGCGTTTGACGGCGATAAAGTAGACGGGAATATTATTATAAGAAAAGCAAAGAAAAGAGAGAAGATAATTACACTCAGTGGTGATGAAGTTCTGTTGGACGAAAGTGTGCTTGTGATTGCGGATGAAAAAGAACCACTTGCGATTGCAGGGGTTAAGGGTGGAAAGAAAGCAGAGGTGGATGAGAACACTACGAATCTTATTTTGGAAGCGGCAAATTTTACACCTATGAATGTGCGCAAAACTTCACATAGATTGAATATTCTAACAGATTCATCAAAGAGGTTTGAAAATGAAATATCACCAGATGTTGCACTGTTGGGAATGGAGGAAGTTTCATCTCTCATTGTAGAGATTGCAGGTGATGATGATATTAAAGTTTGTGAGGTTGTTGACGAGTATACGAGGTTGGCTAATCCATACAAAGTTGGTGTTTCTTCGGAAGAAATAAATAAAATTTTAGGAGTTCAAATCACGGGTAGTGAAATAGAAGACATTTGGAATAGGTTTGGTTTTGAGGTGGAAACGATTACTCCGATAGAAAAAATAAAGGAAATTATTGATTCAGGAGTAATTTTAGGAAAGAAGTATAGATCAGGTGCGAGTGTTACATATGATGCCACAGAGTTTTTTGACTGCTCATCTCTAACATCTTGGATATTCAAAGAAGCTGGCATTGCTATACCAAGGATATCAGTTGATCAGTTTGTTTTTTCAGAAAGGATAGAAAAGGATGCTCTCAAGTTTGGAGATTTAGTATTTTCAAATACGGGGATTATATTAAAGACAGGTATATATAAAAAATCTGTAGAGTTTTTGCCTGGTACACAAGTGCCGTCAGGGGTTGACCACGTCGGTATGTATTTAAGAGACGGCAAGGTACTACATACAAGCTCGCAGACAGAGGAAGTCATTGTTGAAGAGCTTGATAAAGCAGAAATGTTTAAAAATATCGTAGGATACGGGAGAGTCAGTGGAGTAGAAAAAGAAAAATTTGTTGTAACTATTCCGGCTCAAAGAATGGATTTGCGTATTAAAGAAGATTTAATTGAAGAGGTTGGTAGAGTGTATGGGTATAGCAACATAAAACCACAAGAGCTTGAGAGTGGTGAAGAAGAACCAACCAATAAAACATTTTACTATGTAAATAAGATTAAAAATATTTTAGTGAAAGAAGGATTTTCTGAGGTGCTGACATCTACTTTTGCAAACAAAGGTGATATAGAGCTTGAAAACCCATTGACGGAAGACAAAAAGTTTTTGAGGAATAACTTGAAAGAAAAAGTAGTTGAATCGTTGAATAATAATATGAAGTATGCTGACTTACTTGAATTAAATAAAATTAAAATATTTGAAATTGGAAAAGTATTTAACGGCAGTAAAGAGAGTCTTAGTTTGTGTATTTCTGTGTGTGTTGCAAAATCTAAAAATAGAAAGAGTACAGCGAGAGATATAGAAGAAATTTTAAATGTATTATTTAACGAGCTTGGTGTTAATTTGAAAATAGAAACAAAGGACGGTGTCACAGAATTTGAAACTAATTTAGATGCACTTATTGAAAAACTTCAAAAGCCAAAATCGTATGAAGATGTACTTGAAACATATACAGGAGATGTGGTGTACAAAACGATATCTCCGTATCCTTTTGTTGGGCGTGATATTGCTGTGTTCGTGCCAGAAGAAGTAACGGAAGAAGAAATAAAGAGTCTTATTGAGTTACAAGCAGGCAAGCTTCTTGTTAGTGGCCCGAGACTATTTGACAGGTTTGAAAAAAAAGACAAAGAGACAGGGAAGATAGAAAAAGTATCGTATGCATTTAAGATGGTATTTCAGTCGCAAGA
>CAZPPV010000078.1:0-3175 GCA_964588565.1 uncultured Candidatus Saccharibacteria bacterium
ATATGTACGATGTTTACTCGAGGGACACTATTGTTGTTTTGGGCAATATCGTTGATGAAAATGAAAAGGCATCATCACTCTATACTTTTGTGAGTTATGTGAAAGATGAAAAGAAAAGAGCAATATATATAAAAAGGGTGGATAGATTGAAAAAAGATTTGAATATGGTGGTTCAAGCACGAGGTAATAAAATTGCTCATTTCAATACAAAACTAAACATACACGAAAAAGGTCATTTTCAGGTAAATCAAATGATACAAATGGACCCACGTCTTTTGAAAAGAATGGCAAAGAGAATAGATACGCTTGTGTGGAATATACGAGAGGACTTGGATATTGATGGTTCATTCCACTGGCATCGTGGAGACCCTCTATCGCAATCTTTTCAGCGACTTATCGGTAAGAAACCTAAACTGTAGCAAGTATTACATTGAGGTCTTGTATAGAACTTTTGATATAATCTCTCTGTGATACGAGTTCTGAAAGCCAAGCTGTGGCATCACATTCAGATACTTCGAGAAAAGTGAGGGCAACGCCAGCTCGCACTACTCTCACCTCGCAAGCTAGGCGAACCAGAAAAAACAAGACAGGTTTGGAATACCTCAGATTTCTTGTTAATATAGTAATAAATTACAATGACTGCAAACAAGAAATCCACAATCGCAAAGAACATCAAAAAATACCGAGAGAAAGTTGGTATTTCGCAAGACAGATTGTCAAAGCTGGCTGATGTTACTTACAACACCATAATCAAGATAGAGTCAGGGACAAATCCTACGATTGACACAATGACCAAAATTGCTAACGTACTAAATGTTGGTGTTGATGATTTAATACAAAAATAATTATGAGAAAAGGTTCAAATAAAAAGCTACGCAGTGCTAACAAAGCAAAGAAAGATGAGTTTTATACTCAGCTTTCTGATATTGAAAAAGAGTTAAAATATTACAAAAAAGATTTTAAAGATAAAGTTGTTTATTGTAACGCAGATGATCCATTTGAAAGTAATTTTTTTAAATACTTTGCTTCTAATTTTAATGCGCTAGGACTTAAAAAGCTTATTGCTACAAGTTATGCAGGCTCTCCTGTTGTTGGAGGTCAACTCTCTTTGTTTGAAATAAAGGGATTAAAAACTACAAATAAAAAAGAACCGTTCAGGATTGAAATTAATGAAGTAAAAGACCTCAATAATGATGGCGCTGTTGATATGGCAGATATTGAATGGTTGTTAAAAAATAATGCAAATGTTGCCACACCACTTAACGGTGATGGTGATTTTAGAAGTGAAGAATCTATAGAGATTTTGAAAGAGGCTGATATTGTCGTTACCAACCCTCCATTTTCCTTATTTCGCGAATATGTTGCACAATTGATGGAACACAAAAAGAAATTTCTGATTATCGGAAATCAAAATGCCATAACTTACAAAGAGACCTTTAAACTAATCAAAGAAAATAAATTATGGCTTGGTGTTAGCATGAATGGTTCAAACAGATGGTTTGAAATTCCTGACTATTACGATAAATATCATAAAATAGAAAATGGGAAAAAATATGCTTTTGTCGCTGGTGTAGTTTGGTTTACAAATATGGATCACGGGAAAAGGCATGAGGAATTAATTCTTGCAAAAAGATATCATGGCAATGAAGACGAATATCCAACATATAATAATTATAATGCAATAAATGTAGATAAGACAACCAGTATACCGATGGACTATGCTGAAATTACAGGTGTACCAATAACCTTTTTACATAAATACAATCCCGAACAATTTGAAATATTAGGATTAAGCAGGTACACAAAGACACAAGGTATGTCTAAGAAATTTGTTGACGCATACTATAAATCTGGACAGACAGGGACAATCAGCGAAGGACACCCCGACCTTTGTTATTATGGTCACAATGATAGACCTGTTGTCCCTTATATGAGAATTTTAATTAAAAATAAGAAAGTAATAAAATAATTATGAAAATTGAACTTAAAGAAATTACCATCCGTGAATTAACTAACGGATTTGAAGACAATGAAGAAAACGGTGTTGTTGGTTATGGTGGCAAACTTGATATTCGCCCACCATATCAAAGAGAATTTATTTACAAAGATAAACAGCGAGATGCTGTTATTGATACTGTCACAAAAAAGTTTCCTTTGAATGTGATGTATTGGGCAGTTCGGGAAAATGGAGATTTTGAAATAATTGATGGACAACAGCGAACAATTTCAGTTTGTCAGTATGTTAACGGTGACTTTTCAGTAGAGGGACTAGCTTTCCATAATTTACCAAATGATAAGAAAGAACAGATTTTAGATTACGAATTGACTGTGTATTTTTGCTCTGGAACAGATAGCGAAAAACTGGAATGGTTTAAGATAATCAATATCGCAGGGGAAAAATTAACAGACCAAGAATTAAGAAATGCTGTATATTCAGGCTCTTGGGTTACTGACGCTAAACGCTATTTTAGTAAAAACGGTTGTGCTGCTTATCAAATAGGAAGTGATTATTTAACAGGTACGCCAATTAGGCAAGATTATTTAGAAACAGCGATTAAGTGGGTTTCTAACGAAAATATAGAAGATTACATGTCAGAACATCAGCATGATCAAAACGCGGCTGCTTTATGGCGATATTTTCAAGATGTTATTACTTGGGTAGAAACCACATTTACTAACAAAAGAAAATTTATGAAAGGTGTAGACTGGGGTGCTCTTTATAACGATTATAAAGATGGAAAATATGATACGGAAAAAATTGAAGAAGAAACAGCAAAATTGATACTTGATGATGATGTAAAGAATAGTGGTATTTATCCGTATATATTAACTCGCGATGAAAAATATCTTTCTATTCGTGCATTTTCTGATGCCGAAAGACAAAAAGTTTATGAAAAGCAAAAAGGTATTTGTACAAAATGCAAAAAATATTTTGAGATTGAAGGAATGGAAGCAGACCATATAACACCCTGGCATGAGGGAGGAAAGACGATTGAAGAAAATTGCCAGATGTTATGTAAACAAGACAATCGAACAAAATCTGGGAAATAATCTGTAGTTTTCTAGTAAAAGAAACAAAAAGGAGATAGAATGGCCAATAATATAAGCATAAAATGTAAGTATGTAAAAAGGACACTTTTTTGTCAAAAATACTTGACTTTTTAAATCCTGTAGA
>CAZPPV010000079.1:0-3173 GCA_964588565.1 uncultured Candidatus Saccharibacteria bacterium
TGGTATAGGTGGAGGGACTGGAACTGGAGCACCTTCAGTAATCGCACGTGCTGCAAAAGAAGAAGGTGTACTTACTGTAGCTGTCGTAACAAAACCATTTTTCTTTGAAGGATCACAGAGAGGTCGTTTAGCGAACCAAGGGCTCAGTGAACTAAAAAATGAAGTTGACGCACTTATAGTAATACCAAACGATAGACTACTTGATGTAATCGACGACAAAACAAGCTGTACTTCTGCTTTTGCAATATGTGATGAAGTTCTAAAAAATGCAGTAGAGGGAATATCTGACCTAATCACAGTGCCTGGCATTATAAATGTAGACTTCGCTGACGTACGTTCAGTAATGGCTAATGCTGGCTCTGCACTAATGGGAATAGGTATGGCAACTGGAGAAAAACGAGCTGTCGAAGCTGCAACAGCCGCCATAAACTCCCCTCTTCTTGATTTATCTATAAACGGAGCAAAAGGAGTACTATTTGCTATCGCAGGTGGAGAAGATATGGCTATGCATGAAATACAAGATGCTGCAAAAATAATAACAGAATCGATAGATACTGATGCAAAAGTAATATTCGGAGCAATCAAAGATAGTAGACTTAAGAAAAATGAACTCAAGATAACAGTTATCGCATCAGGATTTCCTGAAGATACAACTACAAAAAAACCACTTTTTCAAACTCAGAATCAAATAAACAAAGAAAATAAAAAGGGTGAAAAGAAAGAAATCCATAACGGACTTTTAGATGATACTGATTCAATAAGTCCAAAAAAGGATGAACTTATGGAAGATGAAGACGACTGGAGTGCTGTACCTGCTTTCTTGAGAAGAGGTAAAAAATAAGAAAATAATTCTTGTAGATTGACTAAAAACCATGTTACAATATATACACGGTTTTTTTAATTAGATAATTTATAAAAAATATGTACGAACTAGTAATAATAGGTGGTGGTCCTGCTGGAGTAGCTGCGGGAGTATATGCTGCAAGAAAAAAACTAAAAACGGTACTTCTCGCTGATGAATTTGGCGGTCAATCTAAAGTATCAACAGACATACAGAATTGGATTGGGACTGTATCAATAACAGGAATAGATTTATCAGAAAATCTTAAAAAACATGTAGAGGCATATGCGGACAATAAGTTAGAAATGAATGAGGGAGAAAAAGTTGCTAGTGTAAAAAAGATAGACGGTGGGTTCGAAGTCGAAACGGAAAGTGGTAAAAAATATGAAACAAAGACAATTTTTACAGCATCTGGAAGCCACAGGAGAAAATTAAACGTACCAGGTGCAGATGAGTTTGAAAACAAAGGACTTACTTATTGTGCAACATGTGATGGCCCTCTATTTACAGGAAAAGACGTAGTGGTAATAGGCGGAGGAAATGCAGGATTTGAAACCGCATCACAACTACTTGCATATACAAAAAGTGTTACACTTCTAAACAGAAGTGATAGTTTCAAGGCCACACCAATAACGATAGAAAAAGTACTTTCTAACTCGAAAATGAAAGCAATTACAGGTGCTCAAACAATTGAAGTAAAGGGAGATGTAATGGTGAATGCAATAGTTTACAAGGACAAAAATACTGGTGAAACAACAGAGGTACCAACTGGTGGAATATTTATAGAAATAGGACAAATACCAACAACTGGTTTTTTAAAAAACCTTGTAAATTTGAATGATTATAATCATATAATCATAGATCCCTGGACACAAAGAACCTCTACTGAAGGAATATGGGCTGCTGGAGACTGTACTAATGTAAGATACCACCAAAACAATATTGCGGTCGGTGATGCAATAAAAGCTATTGAAGATATTTATTCAGCATTATATACAAAATAAATATTTATACATCTCGCTTACTCTACATAATTAATGAAATAAAAAACCGCATCATGTTTATATGATGCGGTTTTTTTATCAAATTATTTTACTCATTATCAACATTTAACATCCAAGATTTTATCTATTGTATCAATAATCATTACTTGAAACTGTGTAGATGAAATATATACATCATTACAAAAGACTCCATCTTTTGCAATTCTGCCAGTGAAACCATCTAAAATAAGTGAAGAAAGAATTTTATTATTCATGAATAAATCAAACTTAATAGCAGGAGTACCATCTTCCATCTTACTCAAAGATGCTTTAATACTCACACATCGCCTACTAATCTCTATTATAAAAATAGGATTAAAAACTAAGTTTGACAATAGTTGTACAAATTCTCGTTGATATTTTTTCCCGCCAGAAGTGAATTCTTTCATCCCGTGGTAACCAATAATGGTATCAACGTATTCCAATATACAGTAAAGCAAATCATCACTAATATTAATTAGTCCATATACTTGATATGTACGATACTTTCTTATACCCCACTGACCGCCTACAATTCCAGCGTTCATAATAGATTTATCTAAAAAAGGAACTCTTACTTCATTATTCTCATTTACCAAATCACGAAGTCTTGCGAGTCCAATCATGCCATCATCCAGTTTAAAACAAAGCATAACGCTCTGTGATGATTTTAGACGTCTTAAAGAAGATACAGCTCTTTTAACATTTTTCATATTTCCTCCAGATCTAATTTCATGTATGTTGTAAAATCAAAGTACTAGCCTTGTTCCAAAAAGTATAGTATAGCGATGTGCATATAATGTCAATACTTCATCGTAAATATCTCACTCCCTCGTTCCCCTCTCGGTGGCCCGCCTCCTCATAAATTCGGAGACGGCTTTGCGCCACCTCGGTTCAAACCCTCTCTCACCCAACAAACAAAATCACCCAATGCATCCGCATCGGGCTCATTTGTTTGTAGTGGGCGATACAGGGTTTGAACCTGTGACCTCTACAACGTCAATGTAGCGCTCTAGCCAACTGAGCTAATCGCCCAAACCAACAACTCTTATTATACATATAAACTTAACCTATAAAAAAGAATTAAATTTAATGATGCGGTGGGAGTGGGACTTGAACCCACAAGCCCTTGCGAGCGTCGCTTTTCGAGAGCGATTCCTTAGCCAATTCGGAGCATCCCACCAATTATACCGCAAATACTAACATTTTTTTGCTTTTTTAACAAAAAATGGTATACTTTTTCAAACCCATGGCTCTATCGTCTAACGGCTAGGACACAGGATTTTCATTCCTGCAATCGGGGTTCGATT
>CAZPPV010000080.1:0-3102 GCA_964588565.1 uncultured Candidatus Saccharibacteria bacterium
CCATGTTGGCGCGGATTGGGTTTAGGTCTACATATGCCATGCAGGCGATTAGGGCTGCTTCGTCTAGCAGTGCCTGGGATTTAAAGCGCCCTTCCCAAAAGCGCCCAGTGCATTGATCTTCTGCATTGGCCTGGCGTGCGATGCCTCCATTGAGTACGCGCATAAACCAGCTAATGTCCATTAGGCGAGAGCGCCATGTTTCAACGCATTCACTGAGGGCGCTGGATTCTGCGGCGCTGAGTTTTTCGCCGAGCTGATAGCGCTGTGAGAGTAGGTTTCCGGTGAAGAGTTGGTGCCATTGTTGTAAGCGCTCAACAAACCCCATCTAGCAGAAGCTCATTTAACGGCAGCTGATTCCAGACTCATGTTCCAGGGCAGTAGCGCTTCGATATCCTCAACACTAGCCGCTTGAGGGAGTACTTTAAAAACATGCCGAAGGTAAGCGTAAGGCTCTAGCCCGTTGGCTTTGGCTGTTTCAATTAAACCATACAGATTGGCGCTGGATTTCGCACCTCTGACGCTGGCGCTGAATAACCAGTTTTTACGGCCAATGACAAAGGGGCGTATCGCATTTTCTGCTGGATTGTTATCGATCGATAGTCGACCGTCTTCTGTGTAAATCGTGAGTTTCCCCCAGTTCTTGGCCAGGTATGACAGGGCTTTGCCCAGCAGTCCTTTGGGCAGTGCGTGGTGCAGGGTTTTATCCAGCCACTGGCGAATGTCGGCCAGGGTGGGCAATGATTCTGTTTGCCTCGCGGCGTGCTTTTCTGTTGGAGTGAGTGATTTGATTCGTTTTTCAATCGCATACAATTGACTGATCAGGCGGATGGCAACATCCGCTTTACCTGCTCGGCTGGTTTTCCCCGCGGCGGCTTTCTGCGCATCGATAAACTTGCGCCGGGCGTGTGCCCAGCAGCCTAATTGGGTGATGCTGTTTTCAGCGCATATGGCGTTGTATCCGGCATAGTCATCGGTTTGCAGATAACCGTTGTAACCCGCGAGCAAGGCGCTGGCGACTTCGCCACGGCGACTGTCGGCATAGTGAAAAAGGCGCACGGGTTGTGTCGGCGGCCCACCGACCCGCACCCACATATAAGATTTTTGGCTGGCCTGTTTATCGGGCTCTTTGAGTACCTGTAGCGTCGTTTCATCACAGTGCATGACGGGATAGGCGATCAGCTTATCTTCAAGCAGGTTGATGAGCGGTTGGGTTAATTCAGCTGACTTGATCATCCAGTTGGCCAGGGTGTTGCGTGGGATCTCAACGCCGCTGCGATTGAGCACCGCTTCCTGACGGTGTAGTGGTAGACCATCCTGATACTTGGCGATGGCGACATGAGCCAGCATACCAGGGCTGGCATTGCTTTTAGGGATAGGTTGTGCGGGCAAGGGTGCGGTGATGACCCCTGATTCACACTGCTGGCAGGCGTATTTCTTGCGTACGTTGACGATGACCTGCACCTTGGCGGGAATAATATCTAATTGCTCGCTGGTGACTTCACCGATCTCAACTCGTTGGCAGCCACAACCACACACTTGTTCGGCTTCCGGTATGCGATGTTCGATGCGAATGCGCGGCAAGCTATCGGGCAAGGGTTTGCGACCAGCTTTCTTTTTGGCGTTAACCGGTACGCCATGCGATGCAGCATCGCTGTCGCTTTCCCGTTCAGTGAGCACTTCTTCGGCAGCAACAGACAATTCCGCTTCGTTAAACATTTCCTGCTGATCAATCGACTTCTCAGTGCTGGCAGTAAACGTTTTTAGTTTATGCAGGCGGACAAACTCTTCTAGAATGGTAATACGTTGTTCTTTAAATGTGATGATACTGTCTTTACGGGTAATGATCCTTCTTTGATCAGTAATGATTTTTTTCAGCGCTTCGACATCGTTAGGCAGTGTTGTTGGAGTCTGTTTTTTTGTCGCGCGCATGCGCGTATTTTACCATTGAACGGTCAAGCTACCGAGCTAAAATTCAACGCTGAATGCGGTGGGTGATTAACAATATCAAAGCCGTCCAGCAGCCAGTTTAACTCCAACCCCGTTACAATAAGGGTCTCACCTGCGTTGGGCCAACGAAAGCGTTGTTTCTCCAGACGCTTATACCAAACGATAAAACCATTACGTTCCCAACACAGCAATTTGATCTTATCGCGCCCACGATTACAAAACACAAACAAAGCATCTATAGTCGGCGATAGCTCCATCTCCTGCTCGACTAAAATCGACAAACCATTCATTGATTTACGCATATCAACCGGCTCACTGTATAGGTACACCTGAATCTCGTTGCCCGGACGAAGCATCAACCGACATCCTGTTGGCAGCGCACGACCACTGGTAAAACCTCAGCCAGCGCACTCGCGGACACCTCAATGCGGATACCGATCGGTAGCGTCATCATTACCATCGTAGGTCGCGTTAATGTCACTGGCACCAGCTTCGGCGAAGGCTTTTCCATACACTTTGAACGCGTTCGCCAATAACCAAAATTGGCATAGGAAATATTGTTCTGTTGGCAATAAACCTTCTGTGGCAGCTTGCTTTTTTCCCACGCCTGAATGTGTTGCTGCCAGAACTCTTTTTTCTGTACTGATTTCATATGATTCGCCTTGATGATGTTGAAATCAAGACGATAGCAAGAGGCTGGTGTGGATGTTAGATGGGGTTTGTTGAGCGCTTACCTTTAGTGCGGGGCTTTCGCCACTGTCGCCAATAGGCCATTCGAACTCTGCGCCGAATCCAGTGATCCAGATCCATACAAAGTTGATAGCAGTTAGCAATACCAAAGTAATTGATCCAGCCGCGTATGAATTGGCTGACCTTGAAGAGCTGATACTTCATCGATACGCCCCAGTTGCGGTTTGTTAATCGCCGTACTTGTTGTTTAAACTTCAGCAACGTTTTCGGGTGCCATTGAATGCGTCCTGCCCGGAAGGTAAAACCCAGGAATTTGCTTTCGTTGGTTTTAACAACCTGACTTTTCGTCATGTTAACCATCAACATCAAGCGATTTTGCAGGTACTTGCTGATACTGAACAGCACGCGTTCACCAGCACGTTGACTCTTTACTAAAATCGTAAAGTCATCTGCGTACCTTGCGAA
>CAZPPV010000081.1:0-1462 GCA_964588565.1 uncultured Candidatus Saccharibacteria bacterium
AGAACAAAATATAATACATATGTACGATACATATTGTGTTGTGCCATAAAGATTTTGATTTTCTATGGCACGGTTTAATTGTGTGTGAAAGCAGAACGTACAACACTGCGTGTGTTAAAAGAGTAGTTGGCAAGTTCAAAAATCTAACGCCCGCACTTCACATTAAGTAAGAAAAAGATGTGAAGGTTAGACCTTCACATCTCGCGCACCAGACCTTCACATCTCGATGGTTTCTCTTACACTAAGCGGTGATGAGAACGTTCGGTGAGTGTGCTATTATTCACGACAAGCGGATATGGTTTAGTGGTAAAATGCGTCCTTGCCAAGGATGAGTCGGGAGTTCGATTCTCCCTATCCGCACAAATATAGGCATTTATTGCCCTTCTTTTCTTGGTAGTATTCGAAAAACATACTACCTGATTGGTGGCGGGTACATAGTGTGAAAATGTATTTATTTTGAAAAAGACAGTCATAAAAGCCATTTTTCTACCTGTGGATAAACCTGTGCATAGTGTGGATAAAAGACAAAGGACAAAATGACATTGTGGAAAAAGTTCTTGAGATGTTCATACTTAGAGCCGTATGTGTCTAAGTCAGGTATACTCTTCTATATGGACTTATTAGAGTCATCACGTAAGGAGATAGGCGCTTATGGCGAGAGTGCTGCGGCTGAGTATCTACGCAGACATGGCTTCAAGAAGTTCAAAAGAAACGTAACGAGAAAAATTGGGGAGCTCGATATTGTGGCACGCAAAAAGAACGTACTACACATTGTCGAAGTGAAGAGTATTGCGTGTTATGAATTTCCTGATATACAGAGTGGTAGAGGAAGCCTGTTTAATCCAGCAGAAAACCTTCATAAGGCAAAAATACAGCAGGTGGTGCGTACAGGACAGTGGTATGTTGCCGAACAAAAATGGAAAGGGGAGTGGCAAGTAGATGGTGTGACGGTACTTATTCGTCGTAGAGACGGTGTAGCACGAGTACATTATTTTCCCCATATTGTATAAACCTGTTAGGATAGAGAAAGTGATTAAGTAATTTGTGAGTGATATGTTTTGCGGTCGGGGTGTCGTATACCGGTAGTACGCATCCTTTGGGAGGATGTTGACTGGGTTCGACTCCCAGCACCCCGACCACAGCACGTATCAAAGAAAGGGTGCACGGGCCTACTAAAGTATTTAGTTTTTCTCATTATGTTTAACTTCAGCACACTACACACTTTATTTACCACCTATGCCGAGCGGGCTACTTATGCTGTGATAGTTATGATTGTTGCAGCGATAGCGTTTTCTTTTTTGCAACGCCGTATAGTGACTCGTCTTGAACGGTTTTCGGACAAAACAAAAAACAACATCGATGACGCTGTTGTTGCGATGATACGAAGTGTTAA
Organism: uncultured Candidatus Saccharibacteria bacterium; assembly: GCA_964588565.1. Lineage (GTDB taxonomy): Bacteria > Patescibacteriota > Minisyncoccia > Phycocordibacterales > UBA1539 > CAYSEK01. The sequence continues at coordinate 1,394 of CAZPPV010000081.1, forward strand.
GCCACATTTCTATTGGTTCTTGTCTTTGTACTTAGGATTGCAGACATTGCCACTGTCGTCATTTTTCTC
>CAZPPV010000081.1:1562-3015 GCA_964588565.1 uncultured Candidatus Saccharibacteria bacterium
TATCCTACACGAACGGTGCATGTTGCCTCAGCTCCTACTACTAAGGTTGTGAAGAAAGTACCTTCACGAGGATAGAACGTAACACCTTGCTTTCTGGTGCAAAAGCACTAACGCCATGTGCTGGAGTGTTGGCAAGCAGAAGTTCTAATGGTTTGTGCATTTCTTTCGCATAATCACGGCGTATGTAAGTTGCAGTAAGTGCATTTAAGTTTCGCTTTTGAGTTGGTCCAGTTACAGTGCTGGTAGTAACCACGCCTGTAAGCACACTGTCAGAGTCTACTATCCCTCCGCCAGAAGAACCTTCTTGTGCGGCAGCAGTACCTCCAAGTGAGATTAGGTCAACAGTGCTTGTAGCAAAAGTGTATATTTTTTGTACTTGTCCGTAGACTATTGTTGGATAGAGTGATGACTGTATTTCATTAAGCGAAAGAAATTGTGCTGCATAGGAACCGATAACTATCGGTGCATATATTTTTGGTGTGTTTGTTGCAAGTGGTATGTAGTGGAAAGTGGAGGGTAGTGGTTGTTTATTTACTCTGCCAGTAATAGCAAGAAGTGCGATGTCGTGTTCGCCCGTACCGGTCGGTGCCTTTTGTGTAATAGTGTTTGAATTTGCAGCAATCCACGCAGGGGAGATAAACATGAGTGATGCACGATAAGCGGCTCGTGCTGGGCTTCCTATACGAATAACGCAGGAAGTGTCTCCCGTACTGGGATAGTCTTTCAGGAGGAAAAACTGGGCAATGTGTGCGTTGGTGAGTATGACACCTTTTGGGCTGATGATAATTCCACTACCAGAAATGGTGTGAAGTACGCTGCCTATGGAGCTGGTACAGATTATATTTACAAGTGCTGTGCGTACTTGACTTGCGCCTAGAGCAAGTTTTTCTTGCATTTGTGCTTGACTGGGCACAGGTGTTTTTATTTGTGTTGTTGAAACTGTTGGAGGTGGCGTAGAAGCAGTGGAAGTGGTTGGAGTAGAATAAGTTTTTGGATATGAAAAAGGATTATCCAAGATGCCTGTCGTAGAGTGTGTGGCTTGAGGTATAGCGCTTTGTGTAACTGTTGGCATTGGTACTGACTCAGAAACTCTCGGAGCGTTCTGTTGGGGAGACAATGTTGGAGTTGGGGACGGACTAACGGTTATCACTTGAATTGGCGTAGTAGATACTCCTCGTTGCAAGTATACAAACGTGAATACTACAGCAAGTATTACCATAAAGTTTATCCACACAATAAGGAACAGTTTCATATTAGTATGGTAACCGAGACGTGCAAGAAAGTCTTGGTTTTGGTATGCTGTTTCTTAAGCGGGATTAGTTTAATGGTAGAACATCAGTTTTCCAAACTGATAGCAGGAGTCCGATTCCCCTATCCCGCACCACAAGGTCAAGAAAATTAGGTCGCACCACAAGAGTACTTCCATTTTCTAAGGCTCGTTCCTCGCTAAGAA
>CAZPPV010000082.1:0-2961 GCA_964588565.1 uncultured Candidatus Saccharibacteria bacterium
CAGGATATTAAAAGAAAAGGGAGAGTATATTGGTATACAGAGGCATTTTTCAATTCTAGACAAATCAGGATCTCTTTCTATTGTAAAAGAAATAATCAAGGCGCAAGGACTTGATCCAAAGCAATTTGCTCCAGAAAAGCTTCTCTGGACCATCTCAAAACAAAAAGGAAATCTAATAACGGCAGAAAAGTACGCTGAAACAGTAGGTAGTAAATATCCTGCAAGTATTCTGTCCTCTCTTTGGCTTGCATATGAAAAAGAAATGCAAAAACAAAAAGCGCTTGATTTTGACGACCTTATATTAAAAACGGTTATACTTCTTAAAAAACACGAGGATGTGCAAAGATATTATCAAAACAAATGGAAATACGTACACATAGATGAATACCAAGACACAAACACTTCGCAATACGAGCTTACCAAACTTCTTGTAGGAAAGAATAGGAATGTTTGTGCTGTGGGTGATGGTGACCAATGTATATATAGCTGGAGAGGTGCAGATTTTAAAAATATTCTTAATTTTGAAAAAGACTACGACGGTGCAAAAACAATACTACTTGAGCAAAATTACCGCTCAACGCAGACCATACTCGCTGTGGCGAACGGTATCATCAAGAAAAACAAAATAAGAAAAGATAAAAAATTATTTACAAAGAATATCGAGGGTGAACAAATATCAATCTTTGATGCTGTTGACGAAAACGATGAAGCACTTTTTGTCGCCAATAAAATACAGGAGTTAATAAAATCGGGTACAAAACCAAAAGATATTGCAATATTGTATCGTGCTAATTTCCAATCACGAGCGCTTGAGGAAGCTTTTTTGTCTGAAGGACTTCCGTACCAAGTACTTGGCGTGAAATTCTTTGATAGAAAAGAAATAAAAAATATCCTAGCATTCATAAGAGCGGGGCTTAACCCTGACAACATTCACGACATTAAAAGAGTTGTTAATGTACCACCACGTGGAATAGGCAAAGTAACACTTGCGAAAATGTTCGCTGGAGAAGAAAATACACTCACTCCTGCAATGAGAGCACGAGTAGAAAAATTCAGAAATATGCTTACCTCCATTAAAGAAATCGCACTTAATAAAAAAACTTCTGAACTTATAAAATTTGTAATAACAGAAACTGGAATAGAAAAAGCCCTAAAAGACGGGACAGACGATGATAAAGAAAGACTTGAGAATATTCGCGAACTTGTAACACTTGCGTCAAAATACAACGTACTATCTCCAGAAGAAGGTGTGGAACAACTCCTTACAGATGCGGCACTCACAACAGACCAAGATTCACTGGAAAAGGTAGAGAATGCGGTGAAACTAATGACCGTACACGCTTCCAAAGGACTTGAGTTTCCTGTTGTTTTTATAACAGGGCTTGAGGACGACCTATTTCCACATAAAAAAATGGGTGAGGGCAAAAAAACAGAAGCAGAGAGCGAAGAAGAGAGGAGATTGTTTTATGTAGCCATAACAAGAGCTAAGAAAAAGCTATTTCTTTCATATGCGTCATTTCGAACAATCTTCGGTTCTAAACAAGTGAACGTACCATCAGAATTTATTACTGATATTGACGACGCATTCATAAAACAAGAAGAAAGGACAACAAAAACAACATACCTTGAATAATCTCAATTGATGGAGGCCCGACCTCCATCAATGAAAATAGTGCTACAATGAAGCTATGGTAAAACCACCTTTTCTAAACAATCAAATATATCACATAATGAACCGCGGAGTTGAGAAAAGAAAGATTTTTTTAGACGCTAGCGATTACTCATACATGGTGCATAATCTTTTTGTACTCAACGACCAAAAACCTTTATTAAACACAAATCGAGATTTTATAAAACAGAACGCCAAAAAAACAAACCTAGAGGTCCCGGTAATTGGGGAAGAGATAATACCGCAAAAAATACCACGAAAACTTCTAGTGGAGATACTTGCATTTGCACTTATGCCAAATCATTTTCACTTAATGGTTCGCCAATTAACTGAAGGTGGAATCGTTAAATTCATGCAAAAATTAGGCACATCTACAACAATGCGTTTCAATAAGAAAAATAAACGTGTTGGTCCATTATTCCAAGGAAGATTTAAGGCAGTGTTAGTAGAGGAAGAGGCACAGCTTCTGTATCTACCTCATTACATCCATCTCAATCCACTAGACTTAATAAACACTATTGATGGAGGCCCGACCTCCATCAATAGTGTTTATAGTAGGAGAAAGAGGATGGATATCCTGGAGAATTATAAATGGAGCAGTTTGCCTGATTATCTCGGCAAAAGAAATTTCCCATCAGTAACAGAGAGAGGATTCTTGCTAGATCTTTTTAGTGGCACGGAGGGGTACAAACAGGATATCAGCAAACTTTCAGAGCAATACGAGAAGAACACCAGCGATGGGATGGGAAACATTCTACTAGATATTAATTCAGATTAAACGATAGACTAACCCACATTGATGGAGGTCGGGCCTCCATCAATGTGTTTAATCTAATAATAAACAATATGCGGGCAAAAAAATCACTAGGGCAAAATTTTCTAACCTCAAAAGCAATTTTGAGTGATCTAATTGGAGCATCTGAGCTTTCTAATACTGATGTAGTGCTGGAAATTGGACCCGGAAAAGGATTCTTAACTTCGGAATTACTGAAACGCTCGGCACGAGTGGTTGCGGTGGAGAAGGATGTTGTACTTGTAGAGCTTCTTCAAAAAAAATTTGAAGAAGAAATAAAATCAAAAAAACTTATTCTAATAAGTGGTGATATTTTAGGCTTCAACCCGAAAGAACATAGCCTGAAAAATTCAAAATTTAAACTAGTCGCGAATATCCCATACTATCTAACTGGGCAAATATTTAGACTTTTTTTACAATCAGAAATCCAACCCTCAAAAATGATACTTATGGTTCAAAAAGAGGTTGCGGACAGGATTGTTGCCAGAGACAATAAAGA
>CAZPPV010000083.1:0-2929 GCA_964588565.1 uncultured Candidatus Saccharibacteria bacterium
TTGAGTCACCCAATAATCCACTTAGTTGCTCTAAAAATAATTGGTATTCTAACGCGGGTCTTGGTAATCAAAGTTATCAAAATGGTTACTGGTGTACATCAACTAATTTCCCGTGGAGGTGGATACACGATAAGCAAAACTTATACGATATAAACGGCATCAAAAACTAGTCATAAACAAAGAGGTCTGACCCATTTATTTTTTTGTTTATACCCCCAAAAACTCATACCCTGTATCATCTTTGTGTGCAGTTTTGCGATAACGACGCATCCCCATCACAATACCCAGTGCCGTGAACTCTGTTATTAGATGCGATCCTCCATAGCTCATAAAAGGCAAAGGTAGCCCTGTAACAGGCATAAGACCTATGTTCATACCGACGTGTATTATAAACTGAGACATCAAAAATATCGCAACGCCCATACCAAAAAGGATTTCAAAATTAGACGAACCCAGTACTGCATTTGCCAATACTCTCCAGATAATAATACCAAACATTATAAACAACAAAACTACACCAACAAAACCCCACTCTTCAGCAAAAGCAGCAAAAATAAAGTCTGTTTGATATTCAGGTAAAAAACGAAGACGTGACTGAGTGCCATACCCTACTCCCTTTCCCAAAAATTCACCTGACCCAACTGCAATCGTCGACTGATATGCATTATATCCAGTACCTCGTATGTCTTTCAATGGATTTACAAAAGTCAAAATCCTTTGTTTCTGATAATCTTTAAAAGCAAATATCCATAAACCACCAAAAGAAACAGCCCCAAGTAAAAATACTGTAATTAAATGTTTTTTTGAAATCCCTGAAACAAGAACCATTCCAAGCCAAATAAAAGCAATAATTATCGCAGACCCAAAATCTGGCTGTAAAAACACCAACACAAATGGAATAAAAGCATATACACCAGAGACAATAATATGTCGTACATGTGCTATTTCTATATGTCTCCTAGAAAAATACTTTGCCAATATCAATATTACGAGTATCTTAATCGGATCAGAAGGTTGCAGACTAAACGCCCCAAAACTAAGCCAGCTCTTTGCCCCTTTTATAGCATGAGTAAGACCCAAGAGACCGATAAGCAAAATCATTGCTGAAATAAAGAGAGTCACAATCACATCTGTTCTTTTCAAAAAACGAAAATCAAAAAAACTTAAACCAAAAAAAACACTGATTGAAATAACTATCCATATTACCTGTTTTGTAAAATAGTAATTATACCCAACAAATGAATCCATCGTAACCAAACCAGCACCTAAAATTGGAAGTATCGCAAAAAATAAAATCCAATCTATATTATTGGACATTTTTAATTTTCTAAAAAAAGAAAAAATCATATTTGATTATTACTTATATTTTTATAGTGTACAATAATATCTGTAGTAAAAGCTTCCTCTTTGCATATAGCTTTTGCTATGTTGTGGTATATGTCTTTTAATTCAGACACATCTGATGCTTTAAAATAATTATCTGAAGATGAAACTATTTCATTCTTAAGAAATCCTTCTTTTATATCCTTTCCAAGTCCTATTGCATATATTGATATACCACTTTTTATAGCTATCAGAGCCTTATCATGAGCATAATTGCTTGGATACTTTGCATCACTACTATCTTTCGGATTAAGCGGACGTGATGCCACACCGTCAGTCAATATTACAATCGCTTTCTTTATGTTCTTATCGTTAACTTGCGACAACAACTCTTTTGTTGCTTTGTCTATACCATCACCTAAGTTTGTATGTTGCTGTCTTGATGGGGAAAGTATGGAAATAGATTCAACTGCTTTTTCTACTTTATCGTGTAAATTTGTTAACTTTTGATCGATAGGAGATGATGCTGTAGTCGCAAAAGAAACAAGGCCTATCTTGTCTTCCTTTTGCATATTTTTTATAAACTCTAATGCTGCATTTTTTGCATCTGTGATTGGCTGAGGTGGATTACTTCCAGCAAAACCCATACTACCAGACCTATCAAAAACAAGAACGGCATCAACAGGAGTGGTACAACCTGCTTTTGGGGCAATAGTAAACGGAGTTGGCCATGTAAAGAAGATATTTTTTTGTGAATTTTTCCCTATCGTACTAACAAATGTTGATGACACCGCAATGGGTTTATCTTTACTGTTATACACAACTGCGACAACGTTAAGATTAAAAAGACTATCTATAGAATCATTAAGGAGTGTAGCTGTAAGTATCGGATGTGTAAGAACATTTGCTAACTTTTTATTTTTTACAAGCACCGACATATTCTTATATTGCATAACCTTCCATACCGAAGATTTATCAAAAGATATCGTCGCACTAACGGGTATACTCCCATTCTTTGGTAGTATGTTAGGTTCAAATATCATAAACCTATTGTGTGGTTTTATAAAAGTATTTCCAGACCTATCTCCTATGATGTTCCCTGAATCATCATATATTTTAAAATTAAAGGACATCTTACCTACACCTGCCAACTTGTTAGGATTTTCAACACTTGCTGCTACGCTGTAAATGCCATCACTTACTTTAAAAACCTTAACCCATTTAACAATAATGTCAGACACTTGTGTACCACAAAGAGTATCGCATGGTCCGCCACAATCAACACCAACCTCTTTTTGATCTTGCTTACCATCAAAACAGCTAGGAGGTGTATAAATAAACTTAAAATACGAAAATACACCAAATATAATCAAAACTATTACTGTTAATAATAAATAGAGAAGTTTTCTTTTTTTTGCCCACTTTGAAGTTGCATCTAAATCTGTAATATTTTGTTTTGGTATTAGTGTTTGTTCGCTCATTAACTATATATTACCAAAAATACCGCCAAGCTGAAAGCACAACGGCATTTTTGTAGTTTAATATAAATTGAGTTTTCTAAACTGGCGACTACCTACTTTCCCCATAAAAGAGTATCATCGGCACT
>CAZPPV010000084.1:0-2895 GCA_964588565.1 uncultured Candidatus Saccharibacteria bacterium
TTTAATTCATAAGCAAGTAGTCCGTATGTTAAAAAAGCAAACGGCATTGATAACATGGTAATAATTATGGGGTATTGGCGTCTAACACATTTGGATCTGGTAAATGAAGTGTATATAGAAAATTACTGTTACCTTTATCTGTAACAACCTTAACAACCACACTACCGCCAGAATCACGCATAGTTTCAATTTTAACTAATGTTGGCGACGTCAACGAACCTGCAGGGATAACAGCTATTATGTCACCAGCTGCATTACTTATACGTCCACCCTTAACACCCACGATGCCTTGAGCAACTATCTCAGTAAGTGGAATATAGAATTTACCGATCATTGTACGGCCAAATCCTGTAATATTATTCACTGCCCTAATAGAAAATAAAACAGGAGATGTTTTTTTCATTGTATTTGGGATTTTATATGAAATTAAAGTAATAAATTCATATCCAGAGATTGACGTAATAGGTTTATGTCCAGAAGGTTTAAGAGTAATCCAATCAGGTCCACTTACAATTTTATATGAATAACTACCACTCCCATCTCCTAACACTGTAACAATAACCTGCCCAGACGCACCTGAAGAAACAGGAATACTATTGTGGACACTGCTCATTATTGCCATTGTATAAATACCTCCATTTGATAGTGGAAAATACTTCATATCATCATCACTCACGACACTATTTTTCAAATCTACAGCTAATTCATTTAATATACCCAACCCATACCTTTTTGTGTCGTCACGTAATTGATTCAATCGAACACCTCTTGGTGTTAACGTGTTCCAGTCATTTTTATAAATCACACCCATATATTCAAGTCGCTTCAATACATCATTATGCTTCTCCAGTGCTGTCTTGTCTGAAGTATCCTGTTTAACAATACGAGTAATTAATGTTGTTATAAGAGTGATGTTTGCATCATTTCTATTGTCAAAGATAGAATATTGTGCGCTTAGTCTTCCTTTAAAATTCTTCCCTTTGATCTTTCCACCTGTTGCGACAAGAGTATATCCTTGATTAATGTTAGATTTTAATGTTTTAGTAGAAAACATTCCTTTTGAATTTGTAGTGGCCGTTGCCAACGTATCCCCTTTAAAATTTTGAAGTTGAACTTTTGCACCAGAAATTGAATCATATTTAACAATACCTGAGATAGTAATTTCTGTTTTATCTAGTGTTTGTATTTTTTTATGCGATTTAGACTTAACCGACACACTTACAAGATTAGAATCTTTAACTATCTTTTCATGTGACTTAGTCAGATTATTCGTAACATTAGATACATTAATCGCTTCTCTATTATTTGTATTATATTTTATACTATTACTTGATTTTGAAAAATATAAAAATAACATTGCAGTAATTAAAAGAATCACCAAAATTACTACTAATATAATAATTTTATAAATAGATTTTTCTTTTTTTATGTTTTCTTCATTAAACTGTTGTTCCATAATTTATTATTATATATTAAATATTTTACAAAAACAACAAACCTATCCACAAATACGATAAAAATACAAAAGTTTATGCTTATCATTTATTCCTATCTCAAAGATTATGGTTTGCGGTTCTATTGCCTTACATTCAACACTAAATCTTGCTAATTAATCATCTGTATTATCGCCAGATACACCTTGATTGTAAACCGCAATATCATAATCATTAGTTTCAAAATAACGTCGTAATTGAGCCACCCAACCTCCATTTTCTGGATCGACGGCACCCCAAGCAATACTATCTCCAAATATGCAAATTCTTTTTGACATAATAAATAAAAAAATGTTTATGTTTATAAATCTTCTGACTAAGCCAAAGTCGAATTTCACTTAACTAATTTTTATCCAAACTACACACCCAGATAATAACAAAACCTCGTGTGCTGTGCGAACTTTTAGCATAATCAGTAATTCTTTATAAAAGAACGGTTGCCTGATTGTGTAATATTTTAATGAGTGCTGTAAAAAGCATCTACCGCCTTTTACTTTTCAAATATGACATGAAGAAGGTGTCGTAGCTAAAGCTCTACGCACGCAAAAAGCCGCGCACAAGTGCGCGGCTTTTTGTGTAGAAATAGTGTATTACTTACGCGGCAATCTGTTTTGCTGCACTGGGTAAAATGTGTCAGGTACCTTTTACCAACAAATCAAGTGCAACGTCCCAGAAGCGTATTTTTAACAATTTATTTTTCAAGCAATCTTAATAACTCATCCTCTGCCTTTTTGAAATCACTGAATGCCTTATAGCTATATTTATCAGCCTCCTTTTTGTACATTGTTCCTTCGTGCACAAAAAACCATTTTGCCTCTTTCTTTTGCAACTCATCAGTTTTACCCCAACGTGGATTTTCTCTGCAGCGTCCTAATACAGTTTGTTTAGAATCCCCAAGTAAAACAATACCTGGAAAATCCAAATCTTGATGTGCTAAATGTGGTAAAATATTAACACCTTCAAAAATTGCAGACCTTTTTAGGTTTTTGATTTCGTGAATTTTTTCTAAAATTATTGGCCAGAAAGCTTCAGATTGTTTTACTAAATTATTCCAATGCTCTTCTGGTGTTATTGTTTCCCAATATTTTTCTTCATCCTTATTCCAAAAAAAATTCACCCAATGTTTAAGATTTGGATTTTTCTTCATTTCACTTCTTAAATCATCAATATTTACATGAATGCTGTTGGTCTTTTGCGCTACTTTTTCTGCTAAGTAACTTTTACCCGATGTCGGGATGCCGCTGATAAATATGTATTTCATAAAAATAAATTGTTAAATCTAATTACACTTAACGTTTGGGATATACGAAGTTTTTTCTCTAACTTAATCATAAGTTATCATAAATCAAAAGAAAAAGAAAAATTTGGATGAAGCCCGAGCCGAGGGCTGAACCGTATATCC
>CAZPPV010000085.1:0-2842 GCA_964588565.1 uncultured Candidatus Saccharibacteria bacterium
GCCCTAGTCCGGCAGTTGAATTATCTCATCAGTATGACTAAGAAGATGTTGTACACCCCCTCCTTTTTTAGTTTACATGTGATTATTAGTGTGTTAGAATAATTAATAATTAGTGACAGAGTCCCAGATCCGCAATTATTGTAATTATAAATCTTAATTTCATATATGACGAGTAAGATCAAACCAATAAAAGAAGCTATTTTATAAAACAAAGCACTTCAAAAAGAAAATATTAAAACTGAGTTAGAGTATTGGGATGGACATAAGCATGTAGATATATATTCCGAAAGGGAAGCTTCATATTGAGATCGACGGAGTACAACATTATACTGATTTTAAACAAATAATTTCAGATTTTCAAAGAGACCATTATTCAGATATTGAAGGTTTCAGGACGTTACGGTTACCATCTTTAGTTATTAAGGTTTTACTTCTGATAAAGTAGATTCTATTGTGAAAGCCATAGAAGATATGCTAAAAGTCGGAAGGTAGAAATGGTCATTCTTGTAGAGAGCTGAGTATTATATAGATTTTATTAAAAACGTAGAGTAAGTGGAGCAAATCGTTAAATCTGGTTAGGACACATTATCTATAAGAAACAGAAGGAATAAACGGTAACTTATTTTAGTGACCACATAGTGGTAACTACAAACAAAACTACCGAGTTCCATAGAGCTCGGTAGTAAATCTTTCTTAAAAGAACATTCTATTGGTAAGTAGTTTTCACCGGAAGATAGATATTAAAATAATCACCTAGCGCAAACCATTGCATTCCACCACCATCAAATAATATACATGACCAAGATGGAGAGAGTTTCACTTCTTTGAGTTTACAAATAATTCCATCTGCTTTTATAAAACATCCGGCAAAATACTTTAAGATTATATAAGAATTTTTGAGAGTCTTTTTGTTAGTATTTTCTTTACATAGAATACATTCCCATTGTTTGTTTTGAATTTTTTCTAGAGATCTCTTACTTCGTATTTTGCGGTATCGCATGTGGTTATGAATCATATCTTTCTCCTATATTTAATATAGTGTATCTTCTTTTATACTATACATATTATGCTTAACGTCAACTTTATATTTGTGGTGTGTAGTTTGTTGGGTTAATACAAGCGTTACATATAAATTTTAAATTTAATTTGGTATACTATCTATATGGATTCTAAAAAAATAATTTGGATAGGGATGTTCATTGGTTCTTCTGTTGGTAGTTCTATTCCTAGTTTTTGGGGTGATGGATATCTTTCATTATCATCTGTATTACTTGGTGGTGTAGGTGCTTTAATAGGAATTTGGATTGGATATAGGATTGGTTGAATTTCAATTAAATATGTAATGATATAAAAATATGAAAAAACAGATTATATTTATACATGGTGGAGAGGTGTTTGATACGTATGATAATTATATAGAAGCATTAAAGGGTTGGACTTTTGACTTGAAGAAAGATAAAAAGAAAAGATGGAAGAATTCTCTTGAAGAGAGGCTTGGAGATGGTTTTGATATTATTGCTCCTGTGATGCCAAACAAAAATAACGCTAAGTATAGAGAATGGAAAATTTGGTTTGAAAAAATATTTCCATACCTAGAAGATGAAGTTGTAATTATAGGACATTCTTTGGGTGGAATTTTTATTTCAAAATATTTATCTGAAAACATCTTTCCCAAAAAGATACTTGCTACGTACTTGATTTCAGCTCCGTATAATGATAAAGATTTAAAATATCCCATTACGGATTTTGTCTTGCAGGATAGTTTAAAGAAAATTGAGGAACAAAGTGGGATAATTTTTATTTACCATAGTGAAGATGACCCCGTCGTGCCTTTTGTTGATCTTAAAAAATATTACAAAGCATTACCAAACGCAACTCCTGTTGTGTTTAAAGATAGAAATCATTTTGCTCAGGAAGAATTTCCAGAACTTATAAAAAGTATCAAGGAGTTATGTTAAAAGACAAATCATAAATTTATGAAAAAGAGTCAGCGGAAAATTTTAAAAAGAACACAATTTGGGAATCCTATTTTAAGAATAAAAGCAAAGAAAGTTTCGGCAAAGTTTCTTCAAACAGTAGAGTTTAAGAAACTTACAAAGCAAATGATTTATACGATGAGGCGAACACATGGAGTTGGTCTTGCTGCGCCACAGGTTGGTGAATCTCTTAATTTTGCAGTTATGCAAATGAGACCAACTCCTACTCGACCAAATCTGAAAATGAAAGGTCCAATTATAATAGTGAATCCTAAAATTATTAGATATTCTAAAGAAAAAGTTTCAGAGTGGGAAGGATGTTTAAGTTTTTATGGGGTTCGAGGGAGTGTTTTACGTTCAAAATCAATAACTGTTGAGTATAACAATGAAAAAGGTGAAAAGAAAAAAGAAGAAGCAACAGGGTTTTGGGCAAGAATTTTCCAACATGAAATTGACCATCTTAATGGTATAGTATATGTAGACCAAATGAAGGATATGAAAAAGTTGATAACCCTTCAAGAGTTTAAAGATAGAATTTTAAAAAAGAAAAAATAGATTATAAGTTAAATAGAAGTTTATAAAATTAATTAAAAAATATTATGAAAGGATATATTGTAAACATTGAAGATGATACAAAAGAGAATGAGAACTTTAGAAAAGTTCTTTATACGTCAAAAATAGTCAGTTGGTTTTAATGGCGATACAACCCGGAGAAGATATAGGTGAAGAGGTACACGACCTTGATCAGTTTATTCATCTTGAACAAGGGAAGGAAAGAGCTGTATTAGATGACGTTGAGCACGAGATAGAAGATGATTTTGCCATTGTTATTCCAGCTGGAACTAAACACAATATAATCAACACAT
>CAZPPV010000086.1:0-2828 GCA_964588565.1 uncultured Candidatus Saccharibacteria bacterium
GACAAAGAGCCATTCCGATGACCTTAATTCAAGATGAAAACCAATTAAAAAAGCAAGTAGAGTTACAGGAAATCATGATAAATTACTATAAATCACAGATTGATAAATAAGAATAACGTTTGCCAACAAAGGCTCATACCCAATAGCCGGTTTTGTTCTTCGTAAAGAAAATAATTGTAAATTTAAAGATTAGTAATACTAAGAAAAATATGTCATAATAAGTCGGCTACTGGGCATAGCCCAACCGTTGCTTGTAATAGTGGAATTCTGCTGAAAACATAAAAAGTTCTTTAAAATAATAATCTCAAAATACCGGAAAGATTTTCGGAATTTCGCCTGAAAAAAATGCAAATCGGAGCGAAAAAACTTTCTATTAAAAATCTCTGAAATCTGAAAAATTTAAAGGTTTTTAAAAACGCTCGGAGGATTTTCTAAGAAGTGAACAATTCTAACAAGCTGAGAAATATTTTTTCATTTTGCTCCAAAATAAAGATTGTAACAAGGTTTAAAAATTCAAGGGAAAGTGAATCGTTTTTATTGAAAATTTTTAGATAACCGAGAAGCTGAAAAAAGGAATTTTCTACAATTGAAAAATTGTAACAAAACGAGAAAAATATAACTTCGGAATTTTTGGCATTGTAACTTCACAAGCGAAGATTTTAGGAAAGTAGAAAAATCCCTTTTTGTTTTTTACAATTATTGAATATTCTGTACAAAATGAGGAAAATCAGAGCTACTACAAGCAACAATGTATATAAAAAATTGCTTAAAATCAGTTAATTGAAAAATTTGTACAAATAATTTTATTACATTTAACATCGGAAAGCAAAGCGGTCAAAACCCGCAACTTTCCATATACAGAACCGTTAGCATTCATTGTGAAATTTTGCTCAAATTGAAAAAAGTTCTTTAAAATAAACGTCTCAACTCATCGGAAAAAATTGCGCCTCACTCTTACGCAATTTAGCTTCTTCGCGTAGCTTTTTAGCTTGTTTGCGCATAGGAATTATGAAAGACTCTAAACAAGCTGAAAAAAACTCTTAAAAGGTCTTTAAAAGCAAAATTGGAAATATCCGAAAAACTGAAAAAGGAAATTTTCTATCATTGAAAAATCTAACAAATCTGAGAATAATTGAAATCTGAATTTCTTGGTATTGAAACGCCACAAGCGAAGATTTTAGAAAAATAGAAAAATCCCTTTTTGATTTGTACAATTATTGAAAGTTCTGTACAAAATGAGGAAAATTAGTGCAACGAAATGCTAACAAAGAACTGAGTTAAAAAACAAGTCTTTTTACACTAATTTAGAAACAAAATTTTCATCATAAGGTAAACCTGATTTAGCAATAGCGAAAGCTTGTTTTAACAACTTATTTGATACAGCTATTAAGGCTAGTTTCTTGCTTTTTCCTTTGGAAACAATTCGCTGATAAATTTCTCTGCATCCCTTGTTATATTTACAAGCAGAAAAACTACATAAAAATAACAGGTTCCTCATTTTTTTATTGCCCATTTTACTAATTCTACTTCTTCCTCTCACACTACTCCCAGACTCTCGTATTATTGGCGTAATACCGGCATAGCTACACAATTGTTTTGCGTTTTCAAACCGATTAAAGCCATCTGTCATAACTATGAGCATTAATGCTGTCTTAACTCCCATACCTGGTATGCTTTTTAATAAAGTTAATTGATGTTGTTGATGTTCTTTAACTAATTCATTCAAACGTTCTTCTAATAACGCTATTTCTTTTTTAACTGACTTTAAAGAACGGTTCAATGAGCGATAAACTACTTTTGAAGGTATTCCTAAAGTTTTCTCTCCGTGTAACTTATTCTTTATAGCTGTACTTTGTTTTAAATATATATCAATTAAACGGATTAATTGAAGACATTCTGCCTGACTATCATCCTTTGCTGTATATAATGGAACTTCATTCATAACAGCATACTCACAAATGGCTTTAGCATCTGATTTATCTGTTTTAATCTTAGATAATTTCATTTGAATAAAGCGCTTTACTGATAAAGGATTTACTACAGAAACTAAATAACCTTCATTATAAAGGTATTGTGCCAAACAATAGTGATAATAACCAGTAGCCTCCATAACTACCAAGGTTTCTTTGCCTAGCTTTTTAGCAAACTTTTTAAAACCTTTTTCATCGTTTGATAACTGAGAATAATCTCCTTTTGAGTTCATTACATCAAACACATCTTTACTGATGTCAACTCCATAAATTTCATTATATTTATGCATAAGAAAATAAGTTAAGGAAAGAATAGCTACTCAAGTTTCAACAACTTAAAAACGAGTTTACAATACTCACAGAACTGAACGAAATTTAAGTAGTAAAAGAGAGGGGATTATCAATGTTGACGAGATTTTAAATCTCTCCGTATAACAGAACCTTATTCCTCTCTTTTATTCTTTCTGATTAATAATTAAAATTAATGAATTGCTAACTTAAGCTGTATAAAAATAATAGCGGTTTAAGTGATAAATTTAAAGGTTGTATTTTTGTACAAAGTTTAGTGATAAACCGAAAGGTCAGAGCTTTGAAACCCGCTACTATTCTTATACAAACCGTTGTGTTTCATACCGAAAAACGACAGTACAAACGAAAAAAATAGCAACAAATCCAGCCGCACATTATGCACATTTGTTTTTTGCCATCACGCAGTCCAATACAAAAAAACAAAAGAGCATAATTCTTGCCCACACTCAGCGAAAAAATATTAACTTTACTACCGAAATATGGCAAAATTTATACAGAAAATAATAGATGAAATAATTGACCAATATCTCTATGCTGACGAGACAAATC
>CAZPPV010000087.1:0-2810 GCA_964588565.1 uncultured Candidatus Saccharibacteria bacterium
AAAAGGTCTAAATTAGAATTAATTAACTGTCAATTATGTTCAGTAGCTTGAACAATATATATCATTCTATTTCTAAAGATAATATCTTACTTCTACTCCTGTGTCCACTTATTATCCTTACCTTACCTGTCGGAACATTAAAATACTCAGCAATTAGTATAATTATCTTCTTATTTGCGAGATTCCTCTCAGCAGGTTCTTTTACATGTATAGAAAAAGTATCATCAGATTTTTTCTCAAAAAAGACCTTTTTTGATGCTGGAGTTGCCTTTACTTTTATGTACATAAATAAACTTCAATTATACCTCCTGAACCATCACCATATTAGTACCACCTGCTTTTCCAAAAGGTACACCAGCAGCAAGAACAAATTTGTCTCCCTTTTTTGCAATTCTCTCTTTTAATAAAACTTTTCTTATACTATCCGTAGCTTCACCAACATATTTAAATTGTGATATATTGTGAGAATAACATCCATATGAAATTATTACTTTTTTTAACGCTCTTTCATTTGGACTCAATACAATAATAGGTTGCATTGGATGATATCTTGCAACCATTCGTGCAGTTGAACCCGTTTCTGTCAGTGCAACAATAACCTTAGCTCCAACATCGTGTGCAGTACTAACAACATAATGTGTTACAGCATCAACATTACCACAACAACCATCCTCTACAGATTCATTAGCTATACCAACTGCAAGTAGATCATGATGGTGAGGTTGCATTATTTCTGTTTTTTTTGCAACTTTAGACATTATTTCTATCGTAGAAATAGGATGTTTACCAATAGCTGTTTCAGCAGAAAGCATAACGGCGTCTGCTCCATCTAAAATAGAATTTGCAACATCTGATACCTCTGCCCGTGTAGGAACAGGAGAAGATACCATAGATTCAAGCATCTGAGTGGCAACAACGACAGGTTTACCAAGCTTATTGCATTTTTTTATAATCATCTTCTGTAGCATTGGTACCTCCTCTGGAGGCATCTCAACGGCCAAGTCACCTCTCGCTACCATGATTCCATCTGTCTCCGATATTATTTCATCAATATTATTTATTGCATCACACGTTTCTATTTTGGAAATAACGTCAATATCAGCATTCATTTTTTTTAAAATATTTTTTAGTTCTCTTACGTCTCCAACATTTTTAACAAACGAAAACGCGATAAAATCAACATCATGATCAACACCCCAGACGACATCCTTCTTGTCTTTTGTAGTAAGTGAGCTTATTTTAAGTGATGCACCTGGAACATTTACACCCCTTCTGGAAATAATATACCCTCCGATAATAACTTTACATTTTATATCATCACCAGATATAGAAAAAACTTCCAATTTTATTTTTCCATCATCTAATAAAATTATATTACCTTTTTTTACCTCCTTGGGTAAATTTTTATAACTTATAAATTGTATAGATTCGTCACCAACGCATTTTTTAGTTGTGAGAGTTAGACTACTTCCATTCTTTAAAAATATTTTATTTTTATACAATTCCCCTGTTCTTATTTTAGGTCCTTGTAAATCTTGCATGATGGCTACTGGTATTCCAGCAGATTTTGAAGCAGAACGAACAGCCTTTATCGCATTTTCGTGATAAGAATAATCACTGTGTGAAAAATTTAATCTTATGATATTAACCCCAGCTTTTATCATTTTTATTAAAACTTTTTCATTATCAGAAGCAGGACCTAATGTGGCAATAATCTTTGTTTTTCTAGTGATATTCATTTAATTTTATACATAATTAATAGTCTTTTAATGTTACAAGGTACAATATACCAGTTTTTGACACATACAGCAAAAAACTTTATTTTTCAAACGTTTTAATGTATAATCATGCTACTGAATTAATCAACTTGATTGATTCAAAGGTTCCCAAAAACCAAACATCATATTCCGCGGTAGCTCAGTGGTAGAGCAATCGGCTGTTAACCGATTGGCCATAGGTTCGAATCCTATCCGCGGAGCCAAACAGAACAGCCCTCCAATTTTCGTCCGCCAACGGCGGAGGGTTTGGGAAAATCCGCAAGGATTTTCCACTCTTTTTGCCACAAAACCAAAACCGCCCGATCCCGCAAAAGCGGGTTCGAGCCAATCTTTTTAAGAAAATCTCTCTTCACGGGGAGATTTTCTTTTGAAGCAATAATTTCGGCTAAACAAGCCAACTGTTTCTGTAATATTTTAGATATCCTTCATAGAATATTCACCTATTGCGTATATCTCAAACAATTTTCGTATAAGTGCTACGGCTCTATCGCAATATATAACTTCGTAGAGGAATTGATATCTCAATATTTATATTGAAAAGATAAGAGATAGGGATTGTGTTTATGTAATAATTACTATTTGGAAATAATCATCTGTAATGTTATTTAAATCACCAAAAATCTCTTCAAAAATTTTAATATTTTCTGTTTGTGTATTTTCTCTGTTAATTTTAATATAAAACTCTTTATATTTTTCCAATCCGAATTTATTTATCAAAAATCGTGTGAAAGTTCCAGCCAAAGGATAACAGTACTCTATATTTTTATCTGCATTTTTCGTCCAGAATGTATGGGAGAAAAATAAATTAAAATCAGGAATTTTTTTCGAATTTAAACCTTTTTGTACAAAAAGCTCTGCCGGTTGTTTACCCTCACCCCATACACAGCCACTCGTGTATTCAGCAAGTCCTTCTTGAAAAAAACCAACCGCAACACCCCATGATAATGTGAGCAAATGTGTATCTTCATGTTCTCCCAATTGTTAATATATTTAAATATGCTTCTTCTTGAGTTTCTGCTATATAATTCAAAT
>CAZPPV010000088.1:0-2777 GCA_964588565.1 uncultured Candidatus Saccharibacteria bacterium
TTTTTAGACGGAAGCTCTCAGGAGATGCGGTAAATACAACATTTGCGAAAAGCACTGCAATGCGTAATTTCAAATCTACATTTTTGTGCGTATACCAAAGTGATATTTTTTTTCTCCTTGATCGCCAAAAAATTCCACCCAAAATAACATAGATTGGATTCATATGTACGAATACATTGTCGTAGTTTTTACGCTCACGCCAAATGTAGCGGTAAAATCTAATGAGATAAGTCAGCCGTGATACTCCTTCTTCCTTGCCTAAAGAAAGAACTTTGACATTCTCTGGTAAGTGGTGCTCTCCTTCATATAGACATATTACAGTTACTAATTCACAATTTTTTGCAAATTCTTCTATCCAACGATGAAAAAACCCGAGCACATCGTCGTTCTCATCAACTTTTTGGGTTATTATTAATAACTTGACTTTTTTATTCATATTTATATAATTATATCAATCACCACGAAAAGTCCCCCATGAGGTTCCGTCCTCATGGGGTCCTTTTCTTTTTAGGGCTACTTTTTCTATATGAAAGTTTCTTCTCTAATTCATTCATAAACGCAATGTTTTTTCTCGCAAACCTTTTAAGTAATGCTGAGTATTTTATATAATTTGGAACAAGCACTGTTTTTAATTTATTCCTCTCCAGTAAATACTTAACCAAGCAATAAAAATCCCCATCTCCACTCACGATTATCGCTTCGTCAAAATTTGGGTACTCTATCATTGTATGCAAAACTAATTCGGCGTCAACATTTCCTTTTGTGTTTTCATCTTTATATTTAAGAGTCGGGTTGAACATGCAAATAAAACCATAATCTTGTAACGACTTATACAAATCAATATTTTCTTCCATATACCCAATAAAAAGAAAAGCCTTTTGTACCCCATACTTCTCTTTCAAGTACACCCGAAAGCGAGCAAAATCTAATTTCCAACCCAAAGACAAAATACTCAGATTCAAGTTCTGACTATCTATAAATGCGTAATTATTTCCTTTATTTTTCATTTTACTGTGCAATCAGATTTATAACTATTTTTATGAGCATGTCTTTTTCTTTCGGGTCACTCTCTGCAATCAAAAGTGCCAACGACACTAAAGCACTGTTATTGATTTTTTTCTCTCCATTTTTACTATAAAGATAATTATTCTTATCAAGAAAATACACAAATAAAAATGATGCTGTGCGTTTGTTACCGTCAGACAATGGATGGTCTTTTATTATTAGGTAAAGAATATGCGCTGCTTTTTCTTCCAGACTTCCGTAAAGCTCTTTCCCTCCAAATGTTTGGTAGATGGTTTTGATTATCCCTTCAAACTCTCCCCCACGTTCGTTGCCAAAAAGATTTCCAGCTTCTTTCTTTGAGATTAACTCTTTCTTTAATTCCAATACTATATCTTTAACTTTTTTATACTTTAGTATGAATTTCCCTTTTTTGCCTTTTGGACTTTTAAGCTCCCCATTATCATACTGCTCAAGGATTGAAAGTGTTTTTGAATAATCCGCAAGCAATCCCAATATTTCACTTTCCTGCCCTTTCAGATGCGCTTTTCGAGACTTCTCACGCAAAAAAGCAACAGTATTTTGTAATTCTGTGAATTTATTATTCGCTTCTTGTAGTCTATTTTTATTTATAGTATATCCGTCCAGTAAATGCTGTTTGAGTATTTTAGTTGCCCAAACTCTGAAACTGGTTGCTTGTTTTGAATTTACTCTATATCCGACGGATATAATCATATCCAAATTATAAATATTCATTTTTCTTATTTTGCCATCAGCGGCAACCTGTTCCGAAATGGAACAGGTTGCTTTTTGGTCAAGTTCACTTGTTTTATAAATATTATTTATATGTTTTACTATCGCAGGACGATTTACATCAAAAACCAACGCCATTTGATGCGCATCCAACCACACAGTTTCTTTTTTCAATCGCACCTCAAAACTAACTTCTTTTTTAGAAGTCTGATAAATTATTATTTCTCCTTTATTTTTAATTTCTCCTTTATTCATCTTGTTTGCTTTACATTATACTAGATTTTTTAAATTTAAACTCACAAGACATCCATCGGGCTTTTAATATTTTTTAACTTTGGATTTGTTACTTGCGTATAAATTTGTGTTGTACGGATATTGGAATGTCCTAATAACTCTTGTATGTGCCTTATGTCAGTTCCATTTTCCAACAAATGCGTAGCGAATGAGTGACGCAAAGAATGAAAGGCTGCAGGCTTTTTTATCTTTGTTAACTTTAGACTTTTGCGAAACATTTTTTGCAAAGATGTGGTTGTGAGTTTACCTCCACGATTAGAGTCAAAAATAAAATCATTTGCATTTTTACCAGCAATTATATTCCGTAAATCATTTTGTAGTTTCCGTGGCAATGTACTAATCCTATCTTTCTTGCCTTTCGCCTCTTTGATATGCACCACAAGCTCATCAATATCTAAATCTCCTACTTTGAGGCTAATAACTTCACTTACTCGTAAACCACATGCATAGCCAAGTGAAATCATAAGTTTATACTTGGAGTTACCTGTTGCTTCAATAATTTCATTAATTTCACTGCGCGAAAACACAATCGGTAATTTCTTATTCCTCTTTGCGAATTTCAGATCAATCTTTTGCGGATCTTTTAAAACTTCAGAATACAAAAATTTCACTGCATTCAGCGCAAGATTGATTGTTTGCGGAGATTGCTTGCGGTTATGTTTATCAAGTAAAAAATCCTCAACTGCTTTTTGTTTATTTTTGATTCCAGCTTTTTTAGAAAAACTGAT
>CAZPPV010000089.1:0-2718 GCA_964588565.1 uncultured Candidatus Saccharibacteria bacterium
GAAAAATGTATGGAATAGTGATACAACTTTTGAAAAAACAGTTAAATGGTATAAATCGTTCTATGAAAAGAACCAGATTTTAACTAAAGATGATTTAGAGTCTTATATTGAAGATGCAAAATTAGAGAATATCGGCTGGACAAAACAGATATGACTATCTTGTTAACAGGTGCAACAGGCTTCTTAGGAAGCTATTTGCTGAAAAAACTTATCGAATTAGATTACGATGTGGCTATTCTTAAAAGAAGTTTTTCTAATACTTGGAGGATTGATCATCTATTGTCAAAAGTCAAAAGCTATAATATTGATATAATACCTATTGAAGAACCTTTTAAAGAACAAAAGATTGATGTAATTATACACACTGCGACTAATTATGGTAGAAATAAGGAAACTATATCAAATATTTTAGATACAAATTTAATGTTTTCATTAAAGCTGTTAGAAACTGCTACATTTTTTAATACAGATACATTTTTTAATACAGATACATTTTTTAATACAGATACACTATCATATAAATATTTAAATAGCTACTCACTTTCTAAAAAGCAGTTTGTGGAATGGCTGCAGTATTTTAGTGATAAAATTAAAGTAGTAAATTTAAAATTGGAACATATGTACGGACCAAAAGATGATGATACCAAGTTTATAACATGGCTAATCAATCAAATGTTAAAAAATGTTCCAAACATAGATCTGACCGAAGGTAAACAAAAGAGAGATTTCATTTACATAGATGATATAGTTAATGTATATATGCTTATGCTTGAAAAATCGAAGAGTTTTCAAGCATTTACTGAATTTGATGTTGGAACAGGCAATCAGGTAGAATTAAAAGAATTTATTTTAAGAATATACAATAAAATAAAAAAAATAAAGAAGGTAGATACAAAGCTAAATTTTGGAGCAAAACCATATCGAAAAGGTGAGTTTATGAAAATCAAAGAGAATGTGAACCCATTATATGATTTAGGCTGGTTACCAAAAATTTCGATAGATATAGGAATTCAAAATATTATCAATGAGATTCTAAATGACTAAGAAAGAACAACTAAAACAAGAAATACTTAGGAAAACAAAAGAATATTATCAAATAGTGCATAAGCCTCAGCAAGATAGAGAGTTTGTAGAAGGCAAAAGCAGAGTGAATTATGCCGGAAGAGTATTTGATGAAAAAGAAATGACAAATCTTATTGATTCTTCATTGGATTTTTGGCTTACGTATGGAAAGTATTCTAAAAAGTTTGAAGATGATTTAGCTAAATATCTTGGCATTAGATGGGCATTATTGGTAAACAGTGGAAGTTCGGCTAACCTTCTTGCTTTTTATGCTCTAACATCTCCTTTGCTTAAAGAGAGACAAGTTAAACGCGGGGACGAAGTCATAACTGTAGCTGCTGGTTTTCCTACAACTATAACACCTGTAGTTCAGTATGGTGCTGTTCCTGTATTTGTAGATATGGAGCTTACTCACTTTAACATAGATGTAACACAGCTTGAAAAAGCATTAAGCCCTAAAACAAAAGCTGTGATGATAGCTCATACTCTTGGAAATCCTTTTAATATAAAAGTTGTAAAAGAATTTTGCGATAAACATAACCTATGGCTTATAGAGGACAATTGCGATGCTCTTGGCTCTATATATGATGGTAAACCAACCGGCACTTGGGGTGACATAGGCACCGGTAGTTTTTATCCTCCACATCACATGACTATGGGCGAAGGTGGAGCGGTTTATACCGATAATCCACTTTTGAAAAAAATAATGCTTTCTATGAGAGATTGGGGAAGAGACTGCTGGTGTGAAAGTGGTGTTGATAATACATGCGGACACCGTTTTTCTCAACAGTTTGGTTCTCTGCCCAGGGGATACGATCACAAGTATGTCTATAGCCATTTTGGTTTTAACTTAAAAGCTACAGATATGCAGGCAGCTATCGGAGTAGCTCAACTTGAGAAATTGCCTGAATTTATCAAAAAAAGACAGGCGAATTGGCAAATATTATATGAGGGATTGAAAGATATAGATGAGTTTATCTTGGATACGCCACAAAGAGATAGCCGTGTTAGCTGGTTTGGATTTATGGTAACTTTAAAAGATAACTTATATTTTACAAGAAATGAAATTGTTGGATTTTTAGAAAATGCCAATATCCAAACAAGAAATCTTTTTGCAGGAAATATGCTAAGACATCCTGCGTTTAACTATTTGAGAAAAAATATAGACTATAGGCTTATCGGGCAATTGCCAAATACGGATAAAATAATGAACGACAGCTTCTGGATAGGCGTCTATCCAGGTATGAGCAAGACGGCTATTAATTATATGATTAAAAAAATAAAAGAGTTTGTAGAGGTTGACTAATGAAGTATTTAACAACAGGTGGATGTGGCTTTTTAGGTTCAAACATAGCAAGTGAAATACTCAGACATGGTGATGAACTAATTATATTTGATTCTCTATATAGATTTGGATCTTATCAAAATCTTGAGTGGTTAAAAACTCAAGGTTCATTTGAATTTATCCATGGTGATATTCGTAACACTAATGATGTAGAACAAATGATACAAAAACACAAGCCCGATGTTATCTACCATCTAGCAGGGCAAGTTGCAATGACCACTTCTATAAATGATCCGAGAATGGATATGGAAGTAAATGTTGGTGGTAGTTTCAACTTGCTAAACGCAGTAAGACTCTATAGTCCCCAAAGT
>CAZPPV010000090.1:0-2711 GCA_964588565.1 uncultured Candidatus Saccharibacteria bacterium
CTCAAAAGCACGTCAGTATGGAGAATGTTCAGGGCTTAAAGTCATAGGTTGGAATCACCCCAAGAAAGGTAACTTACAAGATATGATTCTTGAGTCAAAAGTACACCCAATATCATGTTTAACAACGTTGAATAAGAACAGAAAAAGTATAGTCTTTGATAAGGGAATAGTACTATGTAGAGATCTTATAAAAAGAAAAGATATTCTTATGGAACTTGGGATGGGTGAAAAAGGTGTCAATGATGTCATTGAGGAGATAGGGTTACTTTGTGGTGGTGGTTTATATGAGAGCATAAAAAATGAGTAATATTTAGTTGTTGTATGAAAAAGATTATTTACATACTTTTATTTAGGTATATAATATCGTTGGAGTACTTTTTATGATAAATAAAAAGGAGTATGTAATGACAGAACATGACATAACTAATGAAGATTTTTCTGTGCGAAGCTCAGAGCAAATAAAAGAAATGTTAGGAGAAGATAATAGGAATTTTTTTCGTAATCAGCATGGTCGTGAACCAATTGATGATAACGAGCTAGCCTTTCATTACATAAAGAATGGTGGAGCATTTGATTTTGATAAACGTAATAGAAGATAGTTTGGATAAATCACACTAATTAAAGACAGGCACAATTATGCCTGTCTTTTTATGTGTGTCGGAGTTAATTTTTTTATTGTAATAGATAATTATTCTGCAATAGATTTTTTTTTATGATATTATTAAGAAATGAAAATGGTAAACAAAATATTCGGTTTGTTTTTCTTGTTAATCTTTGCGATATTTCCAATTGTTGTATCTGCAAGTAATATAAATAAGACCACAAAGAATAGTTTTGCAGAGTCTGATGTAGAAAATCTCATAAGTCCATCTGTTGTTCTAATAGGTCAACATGTTACTGGTAAAATAACTCTTGCAGATGTAGATATTGATTTACGCACATTAACCTTCAAACCTATACTTGATGGTAATTCTGATATTGTAATTAACAAATACTATACAAGTAGTGGTTTTTTTATAAATACTGATGGGTACGCCGTAACCAGTGCAAGTAATGTCTCTGCAGATGGTGTAAAAAATAAAATATTAAATAATATAATTGCATCAGATTTTATGTTAAAGATGCTCCAGTACCCCGAAGAAGATATAAAAAAAATAAAAGAATATGACAATAATGAAATAAATAATTTTGTAAACAAAGTATATAGTTATATGCTGAAAAATAGTGTATTTGATTTGAAGTATAATACTACCGTTATAAAGCCAAATTCAGCAGATATAGATTTGAAGACAGCTATTGACGATGGAGTGCCCATAGATGTTGTATATTCAAATGATAGTTTTTTTAATGACAAGAAAAATAAAAGTGATATTGCTGTTGTAAAAATTAAAGACAATAGTATACCTTCTGTACCTGTTTCATTGGTTGATAATCTCACCGTAAACACAAGAACGTATTCAACAGGATTCCCCATTGATATACAAACACAGCCTAATAATTTCTTAGAGTCAATCTATATAACAGGAATTACCGTAAACAGCAATAAAGGTAATAACGGTTTTATTTTACAAACTGATGAAAAAGTATCTGATGGACTAAGAGGTGGTCCAGTTATAAATGAAAATGGTAATGTTGTTGGTCTTGTTGGTGTGCAGATTAAAAATTTAAATACTGGTGATAAGCTAGTAACAGTTATTCCTTCAACAGTAATAGGAGCTGTACTTAATAAAATAGGAATTGAAAATAAAGTTGGTAATTATGATGTGTTATTCAAAAATGCACTTATTTTGAAACAACAACGTCACTGTAGAGATGCTATTATAAAATTTAAATCGGCACAAAATATAATATTGGCTGGTGGTGTTAATAAAAACATTGATAGTTACATAAATGAATGTAAGGAATTAATAAGTAGTGGAAAATCTATTGATACGAAATGGGATGAATTCACAAGGTGGCTTGGTGGTATAAGCCTCGTGGTATGGGTAGCAATAATGGTTGGTGTTGTAATTGTGTTTATTTCTTTAATAATAATTATTTTTTTAAGAAAACACTTGAATATAGAAAAGGAAGAGTTAAAAAAACTTGAGGGTTATAGTACTGGAGATTTTAATGACAATAATCTAGAGAAGAGAACAAATTTAAAGGATTTAGATTCTGTTAACAGTATATATACATCTAATATAGATGTTGACTTGATAAAATATGTTAAAAATGCACGAGCATCAAATATAAATGATGATATAACTAAACAAGAACTAAAAGATGTTGGGTGGAATGATGATGAGATAAAAAAGGTTTTTGATTTTACAAAATAATGATATTTAGTTAATGCGTCGTATATTAACTTTATCTTTTGTAATTCATTATAAAATAGTGTAAAGTATCTTTTTATATGCAATCAGAAGAAATACGTAATAAATTTTTAAAGTTTTTTGAAAATAGAGGGCACGCAATCATCCCATCTGCTTCGTTGGTACCAGAGAATGACCCTTCTGTGCTTTTTACCACGGCAGGAATGCAACAACTAGTTCCGTATATTCTTGGTAAACAACATCCAAAAGGAAAGCGACTTGTAGGTGTACAAAAATGTGTACGTACGCAGGATATTGATGAGGTTGGTGATAATACGCATGACACATTCTTTGAAATGCTCGGTAATTGGTCGCTGGGAGATTATTTTAAGAAAGAAGCAATCAGCTGGTCTTATG
>CAZPPV010000091.1:0-2637 GCA_964588565.1 uncultured Candidatus Saccharibacteria bacterium
TATGTAAAAAGGACACTTTTTTGTCAAAAATACTTGACTTTTTAAATCCTGTAGAATATAATAGGCATATTATTACAAAATAATGTCATTATTATATATATGTTAATAACAAGAATTAAAGCAAGTAATTTCTATGGGATAAAAGACCCTGTAGAAATATCCTTCACAGAAGGAGGAGAAAAAGAGAAAATAG
Organism: uncultured Candidatus Saccharibacteria bacterium; assembly: GCA_964588565.1. GTDB lineage: Bacteria > Patescibacteriota > Minisyncoccia > Phycocordibacterales > UBA1539 > CAYSEK01. The sequence continues at coordinate 194 of CAZPPV010000091.1, forward strand.
GATATGTAAATATAGGGAAAGAGAGAGTTTCTCTTATTTCTGGTTTTTATGGTGCTAATGCTTCAGGTAAAAGCACTGTATTAAACATTATTGATACTATCGCTAGAGTTATGGTATCAAAACAGCAAGAATTTATACTTGCTTCCAATGGCATAAAAACGGAAACTATTATCTCTCTTCCTAATTACACTAAAGTAATGCAGTCAAAGCCTATTGTAATGGAGATGGATTTTATAATTGGAGAAACTAAATATAACTACTCAATTTCTATTATAAACGAAGGTAAAGAAATTTCCGAGGAGGTATTATACAAAAACAACAAAAAAATCTTTAGTAGAAAGAATCACAGTATTTCCCTGGGAGCTAACATAGAAAGTAAAATGGGTTCTTTAGCGAAGAATATTGTAGCACCAAAAAAGTCTTCTTTTCTCTCTGTAATTTTAGATGACAGTTCGGATATTTCTGTATTTGCCAATCTTAAGGAAGAAATTGGTATTTCTAATCTCAACCAAATTAAAACTAATTTTTGTTTCATCACTGACAAGCGTTCAGTTCAAATGGGACAAAATAACCTAAATGGATTACTTGCTTTTGCAGTCAACTATCTCAACAGTAATAGTGAAAACCAAACTAAAATGCTTAGTGTAGTTAACCCTATAATTAAGTATTGCGAACCATCTTTTGAAACTCTTGTCATTAAAAAAGAAAGCGATGCTAATCCCATAAATAAGTCTTTTACTTTTAATTATGAGGCAAAATATAACAACTTCTATAAGAACCTTGGTGTTACCGAGCTTTCTGCTGGAACACGCGAACTCATAGCATATATAAGTGATATTCTTAGGATATTAAAAATAGGGGGTGTTGTTGTCTATGATGAAACGAGTAAGTTCTACCATCCGGATATGGAGATTGCTATCCTTAATCTTTTTAAAGATAAAGATATAAACAAAAACAATTCTCAGTTATTCTTTTCTTCTCACAATCACGAAACTTTCGACCTCTTACAAAATGACCAAGCACATATTTTAGAAAAGAAGGACGACAATATTATAGCAAGCAAAGTGTCAGATTATGGCGTAAAAGAAAGAGATAACATAAAGAGGATATACCGCTTAGGGTCTTTGGGAGGAGTACCCGACACTATTGATTTTAGTAGAATTATAAATAATTTACTTTAAAACCTATGGATAAGAAAAAAGGATTTAATGTATATTATCTACTCCTAAGCGAGGGTACGACCGAGTTTAACTTATTTGCCTATTTGACAAAAGTTAGGTTCAGAGCACTTTTTGAGAAATCTAGCATCAAGTTTAGTAACAAAGTAGAAATCGTAAAAGCTGGGATATCTCAAGGCAACCTAAATGGTGCTGGCAGTCTAGCTTCTTTCAAAAGAAAGTACGATTTGATTAAAGAGAAATATCCACGTCAAAAGTTGTTTTTTCTACTAGACAAAGATCTTGATGAGTCTTCACAAATAGAATCTCTTATAAAAAAATATGCAGACATCGTTCAATTTATGGAATATAGCTCTGAGCACTTACTGCTGAGATTGGCTGGAAAAAATCCTAAAGACCCATCGGATTTTGAAAATTTGAGTGGCTTTAGACCTTATTGTAAAAAAGAGTTTGTAAAGCAGTTTGGGAAACATGCTCACAAATTTAAAGATACTGATTTTGATTCTGTGTTTGAAAATGTCAAAGACAAAGACATAAAAAATGCTTTTGCCGAGTTGTTTTCTACTTTATCTTTATTTACTAATAGTTCTAGTAAATAAAATTCTATCAAATATTTAGGGAGCTCCTGCTCGCCTCCTCTCTTACTCTGCGAGTGGAATGTGCGTGCACATGGGTGGGTGGGACAAGCGCAATATGATTTGTTTGTGCTATTCACTATGTTTGGCACAATCCGCTTTTAAAGAATTATTACAATACTCGAACGAAGTTTCACTAAGCGAACACATGAAAACGCCGCAGTAGCTACATGAACGAGCGATAGCTCGTGAATAGGTTCATACGGAGGCGATTGAAGTCTGTAACGGACTTTAAGTTACCACAGAGAGTCGGGAGGAAGCGCGTGAGGTGCGCTACCATAGCATTACCACGAGCTCGAATGCGTACGATTTAGGTTAGAATCACCACGCGTTCAGTGCGTTGCAAGTTAATCGCTCCGCGATTGGAAATAAGTGCGAGCAAAGATTATAAGTTGATAACAAAAAGAAACTCCTTGCGCTTAAAAGCTCGGAAGAACGGTGCGCGAAAGGAAATTAGTAACTAACTGCGTGAAAATCACACAGAATAATTTGTGTTATTTCAGAGTTTGAGGGAATGGCTCTTTATTTTTTGAAAATATTCTCATTTTGAGATAAGATTAGTTTTTGACGATTTTGTTTATTGTAATTATATGAAAACAGATATTCCTTCAGGGCTAAATACTAAAAACAG
>CAZPPV010000092.1:0-2557 GCA_964588565.1 uncultured Candidatus Saccharibacteria bacterium
TACATCTGACTCATTAAATCTAATAGATTGCCCGAGCGCAGTTGCTAAAATAATACTATCGCCTTTTTCTGCAAACAATGCAGTCATAAGTTCATCGTCAGAAGAAAGTTTGATTGCAATAAGTCCACTTCTGCGTACATCTTTGAAGCTTTCCGCGGATACCTTTTTCACAACTCCTTTTTTTGTCACCATCATTAACGAAAGCTCCATCTTTTTAACTTCTTTAGGCATAGCCAAAATAGAAGTTATTTTTTCATCCCCAGATATAGACAAAAAATTCATTACAGACTTACCTTTTGTTGCACGTCTCCCCTCTGGGATATCATACATTTTTATCTGATAAGCTTTCCCTTTATCCGAAAAAAACAACAAGTCACTATGCGTATTAGCTGACACAAAAGACATAATAAAATCTTCATCTTTTGTATTCAAATCAATAACACCAACACCACCACGCTTCTGACTTTTGAATTCATTTGGATTTGTTCTTTTGACATAACCACCTTTCGTAAATACAAGAACAGATTCTTCTTCTGGGATGAGGTCTTCTAGAGATATGGAACCTGCTTTACTTTTAACAACTTTTGTTCTACGTTCATCTGCATATTTTTCTTTTATCTCAGCAAGTTCGCCTTTAATAACCTCTAGTATCTCCTTAGGGCTGCCCAAAAGTGCCTTAAGGTCTTTAACCAAGGCTAGCTTTTCTTTAAGTTCAAGTTCTATGTTCTTTCTTTCAAGACCTGCAAGCTTTTGCAATTTCATCTCCAAGATAGCAGAAGCCTGTACCTCTGAAAATTTAAACTCTTTCATTAAGTTTGCATGCGCAACTTTAGTATCCTTTGATGCTTTAATCAGTTTTATTATTTTATCGATATGATCAAGTGCTTTTTTGAGACCCTCCAAGATATGGGCTCTCGCTTGTGCTTTCCTAAGTTCAAATTCAGTTCGCCTTTTTACGACAACTTGGCGATGTGTAACAAACACAGCAAGTGCTGATTTTAAAGACAACGTCTGAGGTACACCATCCACAAGCGCAAGCATGTTAAAATGAAAGGTCGTCTCAAGGTCTGTATGTTTATATATATAGTTTAAAACTTTTTGAGGATGAGCGCTTGATTTTATATCGATAACAACACGTATGTCCCGAGTAGACTCGTCGCGAAGTCCTTTTATCCCTTCTATTTTTTTATCGCGAACTAAATCAGCTATCTTCATTATCATATCGGCTTTGTTCACACGGAAAGGAAGTGACGTTATTATTATCTGATTAATAATTTTGTCCTCTACAATATCAACATCTCCCCTACACACCACCCCACCTCTACCTGAAGCATAAGCATGATGTATGTCTTGTTCTCCAAAAATAATACCACCAATTGGAAAGTCTGGACCTTTTACAAATTTCAAAAGGTCTTCCGTGGTAGCATCTTTATTCTCTACGAGATACTCAACAGCATCTATCAATTCTCCAAGATTATGCGGTGGGATGTTAGTTGCCATACCTACAGCAATCCCCAGCGTTCCGTTCAGTAATAAATTTGGTACAGATGATGGTAATACAATAGGCTCTTTCCTTGTACTGTCATAATTTGGTCTAAAATCAACAGTTTCTTTATCTAAATCACGTAAAACCTCTCCAGATATACGAGACATCTTGGCTTCTGTATAACGCATTGCTGCCGCAGAATCACCATCGATTGATCCGAAATTTCCTTGTCCTAAAACAAGAGGGTAACGCATAACAAACTCCTGTGCCATCTTAACCATTGCTTCGTACACAGAACTATCACCATGTGGATGATACTTACCTAAAACATCTCCGACAACTGCTGCTGATTTTCTAAACTTTGATGTATATGAAAGCCCCATATCGTGCATAGCGAAAAGTATCCTTCGATGAACCGGCTTTAGTCCGTCACGTGCATCAGGAAGAGCACGAGAAGTGATAACAGACATAGAATAAGCTAAATAAGACTCTTCCATTTCGGAGCTTATATCTTGTACAATTATTCCTTTTTCTTCATGTTTTTTATCTTCTACTGTTTCTTCTTTTTCGGTTGACATATTGTTAATATTAACATAATTTATCGTTGTTTACTAATAAAAAATGACTTATTTTTGCTTTATATTAAAAGAATCTTTTATATTTTTAGTGTAATCTACAACACTCCCTACCTCTTTTTTTATATTATAAAAAGCACTACTAAAAGTATTTTTTACATTAGTAATAGGAGATGGAGTATTTATATTACTCCCAACACTTCTTTTAAGTGTAGTATTCCGATTATCTGCAAAAAGCCATATAAAAATAACGACAACAAACAACAAAACTGTTATAATGACAGTAATTCTTTTTCTTATATATTCTGGTTTACGCTGTATTTTTTCAATATATTTAAACACTGTAAGTAAAATTACCCTCTCGACAAAATCACGATATCTCCTTCTTTGTCATCAAATTCTTTCTTTTTTATTGTTAGTTTTTCTATAGGAGAAATTTTGTCAACTCCTTCTTCTTCTAGAAATTTTTTCAAAGAATCACTTTCACCAATACCAT
>CAZPPV010000093.1:0-2521 GCA_964588565.1 uncultured Candidatus Saccharibacteria bacterium
TTGCATTCATATAATTTATATAAAACTAATAATTAATTACTTATTAAATCTCCAAAATACACAATATTTCATTTTTATACTCTGTAAATTATGATGAAACACTGCGTATTGTGCGGAGCGATATCTTCATATCGCAAATACTATACCTAGAATATTTTGTGTCAACAAAATTTATAGACACAATACATCTTGTATTCAATGTCAAATAATGGTTTCTGCTTAGTCTTGATGAAATAAAATGAAATTGAGATGTTTAATATTCTAAAGGACATTTGTTTGACATAGGCAGGACTTAAAGAATAGATATTCTAAAGGACAAAGATAGGTTTTGTTTGCGTCTTCGTGTAGCGCTTAAATATACATAAAACATTCTAAGATTAATTTTGATATTATACATTTGAAATTAAATATATTGATAAGTCAAATGTGTGGTTATTATTATTTAACAAATCAAATGCAAAAAATGTTGGGCGCGTAGCGCCCAACATTTTTTGCATTTTTTTTGTTAATTACCAAACTTTACTAGAAGTTTAGCATTCGATACATAATAAAATATTTGTTATTTTATTAGATATTGTAACGTGACTGATGATTTTATGTCTTGCGTTCCTGGCAATATTTTTACAGGCGTTTGTTGTACAAATTTGGTTTCAACAGAATACTGCGGTCTTGGATAGTAATTGGATTTATTTTCATTAAATGAAACTAGTTTTCCAATACTGAAGCCAGACGATTTTGCTATTGCTTTGGCTTTGGCTTTGGCTTGCGCGATTGCTTTGTCTCGTGCTTCATCTTCAAATTTTGTCCTGTTGTCAACAGAGAACGAGAGTTGTGAAACCGAGTTCGCACCCTTTTGTCCCACGGCACTCAAGATATTGCCAGCTTTGCTGAAGTCTCGTATTTTAACCTTAACATTTTGTTTGATGGTGTATCCTGTGATTGTAGGAGATGGGCATGTTTTGATAATGCCTTCTTTAATAGGTGAAGGCGGACATCTGTAATATTGATATTTTGGTTGAATGCTATAATTTGTCGTTTGTATATCTTTAACATCCACTCCATTTGATTTTACTATTTCTATTATGCTGTTCATCTTTTTTGTATTTTCATTTTGCAGTTTGGCAATATCTTTCCCTCCTTCTGTTGTAACACCAAAGCTAAAGGTTGCAATGTTTGGTACGATGACAACCTTACCCTCACCTGATACTCTAAAACTAGGAGAAGAAATCTCTGATTGTATAGCAAAAGAGCTGGAATAGCTCACAACCGCATAAGCAACTGCAATAAGAGCAATGATACCAGCTACCCCCAGTGTATTTTTTATTTGTTTGGTCATATCTTTTTTGTTTTTTAATTATAACACATAACACAGTTTATTAAGCAACTTTTTTAATTTTTATATTAGATATTTTGGAATCTCATATTCTATAAATTCAGGAAGGAGTTTTTTGCTGTATATAATTCGTGAAAATGCCTCCGCTTCAAACTTTGCTCCGTTGAGCGCATTGTGTGGTTTTGGCTCTTCTTTTAGACCTGAATACTTTACGATGTTATCTAGTGACAGTGTGGTGTGTCCATTTTTAAGTGGGATTGGGATATTTCTTTTTATATGATCATAATACGCAACAGAATGTAGGTCTAGATTTCTTATTGCAAATTTGAAATCAATGTTTGCTCTATGAAAAGAACTATTCAAAAAATCCCTATCAAATGATGAATTCTGTCCAGCAAGAACAATATTGTCATTATTTGTTTCTTTTATCCATTCCTCAAATTCATACATTAGTATTTCAAGCGGTTTTTTGTCTGGCTGTGTTATTTCTTTTTGTGTAAAGCCATTTACTTCGAGTGCTTCTTCTGAAGCAATAGCACCTTCCCACATTTTGCATTCGCCATAAAATTGGTTTTCTGGATTTTCAAAATCCACCGCTCCTATCGAGAGTAGTGAGTTTATATGCGGGTCAAGCCCTGATGCTTCTATATCTATTACTAGCATATCATTTTATAAGTTAAAAATTTTATAATATCATTTACTTTATATCTTTTTTGTCTAAATACTGTTTTGCCTCCCGGAGAATATTTTTGCTTTCATCGAAAGAAATTAAATCAATTGCTTCTTCGTATAACACCCATCTATACTCACTGATTTCTTTTTGCAAGATTTTAACATCTGTATTTTCTACAATTCCAATAAAATATTGATTTGTTTTGTTAATTTTTTGCCCATTTTCTATAAAGGAATATCGTTCTGTGAAAAATGAATCTGTAAATATATCTTTTAAAGTGATATTGGTTTCTTCTTTTAATTCTCGTTTTGCAATTTCTGTAGGAGTTTCTCCTTTTTCGGGGTGACCTTTTGGGAAAGCCCAGTGTCCTTTGTTGTGTTTGACCACCAAAAACAACGCGCGGTTTTCTTTTATTTGTATTGGGATAATCCCGTATGATTTATCTTCTTTCATTTTTATTTTTTTAAGTTATAAATAAACTCATTTGCATTTTATTATTAACATATATTATGACA
>CAZPPV010000094.1:0-2433 GCA_964588565.1 uncultured Candidatus Saccharibacteria bacterium
AAAAGAAGATATTGAAATTGTTAAAATGGATATTGAATTTATAAAAGGTGGAATGAAAAAGAAGGTTGATTATGATGAATTTGTGGTATTAGAAAAGAGATTATCATCACTTGAGGCAAAGATTGCTTAATGAAATAAATAATCTGCAAAAACAGTTTTTCCAGATTTTTTAGAATACAAAACAAAAGATCAATCAAGTCAATATTGGCAAGAAAATTCTATAAGGAGTATAATACATGTAGGATTACTTTGAAGTGTATTGTTCACTACTAATTTAAAACAACAGGGAGTCTTACATTGTGTTGTGTTGAGGCACAACATTGCGGACACCCACCTAGATTATTCTAGGAGCAATGACTTTAGGGCAATCCTTAAAAAAAACACCACACAAGCTTATACAGTGTGGTATTTTTTTAATATAATAAAACAAATATGACATAGCCAAGGTGTCATTTTGAATGATTTTATGTGAGTGCTGGATAAACCTTCATTGTTTTTGTATAATTAAAATATGAAAAGAAAAAAGTTTCCCGTATCTTTAGCTATACTTATCTTTTTTATATCAATTGTGAATGCCCTCGCGACAATATTTTCTTTGTACTGGAGAATTCGATGGCTTGATATGCCAATGCACTTTCTAAGTGGGTTTTGGATTGGGTCTGTTGCGTTGTGGTTTCTATTGCAAAATACACGCAACAGATATTTGAGTGTATTTCTTATTTCTGTGGGAGCGGTATTTATTATTGGAAGTTTGTGGGAGTTGTTTGAGTTTAATGTCAATCCAATAGTATACATGGCAGTACAAAATGGAGTTACAGATACAGTTAGTGACATGACGTTTGATATAATTGGTGGGGTAGTCGCATCTGTATATTTTATGTTTAAAAAATAATTTTTAATAAAATGGATAATAAAACAAAAAAACTAAAACTTTCATTTTTTGGTGGTTCGCGTATTGTTACAGGGTCTAATTTTTTATTGGAAAGTGAAAAGACGAAAATATTGGTAGATTGTGGTTTGTTTCAAGGGTGTAAAACCTGTGATAAGAAAAATAGAGATTCTTTTTCTTATGATCCTGCTTCAGTTGATGTTGTGTTTATAACGCACTCACACCTAGACCATATTGGAAGGTTGCCAAAACTTGTAAGAGATGGTTTTAGAGGTGCTATATACTCGACAGCTCCTGCAAAAGAAATAGCAAGAGTTATGTTTGAAGATAGTCTAAAGGTGTTTGGTATTGGGACAGGAGAAAGAGCACTCCCTCCATTATATGAAAAAAAAGATGTTATAAAAACTTTAGAATTATGGGATACTGTGTCTTACGGAGAGGAAATAGATATAAAAAATGAATTCGTTGTTAGGTTAAAAAATTCAGGGCACGTACTTGGTTCTGCATTAGTAGAAGTTTCATACAATAACAAGAAAATAATGTTTACCGGAGACCTCGGTGGTTCTTTGAACCCTCTTCTACCAGAAGCGGATACTATTGAGGGTGTTGATTATTTGATAATGGAAAGTGTTTATGGTGATAAAGTTCACGAAGGAAATGACGAAAGAAGGATGAAGCTTGAAAGTACAATAGAGGATACAATCTCAAAAAAAGGAGTACTCATGATACCAGCTTTTTCTCTAGAAAGAACACAACAATTACTTTTTGATTTAAACGAACTTGTAGAAAATAGTAAGATACCGATGGTGTCAATTTTCCTTGACTCTCCACTCGCAATAAAGATTACAGAAATATACAAGAAGTATACAGATTTTTTTAATGACAAAACAAAAGATATGATAAGGTCTGGCGATGATGTATTTAAGTTTGCAAATTTACGCTACACTCTCAAACCGGAGGAATCTATATCGATAGCACACGCTGTTAATCCAAAAATAATAATTGCAGGTTCTGGGATGTCTACAGGCGGTAGAATATTATTTCATGAAAAGCATTATTTGTCTGGTAAAAATAACACACTACTTATTGTTGGATATCAGGCAGCCGGTACTCTGGGAAGAGAGATACAAGAGGGAGCAAAGATGGTAAAGATTAGGAATGAAGAAATAAAAGTGCGGGCCCATATTGAAACAATAAGCGGATATTCTGCACATAGAGATTCGGAAGAATTGTTGGAGTTTGTACAAAGCTCAGCAGATACCTTGAAAAAAGTTTTTGTTGTGATGGGGGAGCCATCATCGTCATTGTATTTAGCACAAAAAATAAGAGATAATATTGGAGTTGATTCTGTTGTTCCTGAGGAAAATCAGACTGTTATGTTGGATTTATAATCTTGTATATTATTTATTACTCTGTATTATTTTTTCAATAAATAGTGGACTTACATCGTAATGTCACTGTAATTCATAAATTATTTTTTTTGTTATTTATCACCAAAAAAAGTTATCCACACTAAAACTGCAAATTACATATAAATCCGTTGT
>CAZPPV010000095.1:0-2394 GCA_964588565.1 uncultured Candidatus Saccharibacteria bacterium
TAAGAATCGTGAAAAGGCGATGGCGATTCTGACAGCAAAACTGGAAGAGAAAAAACGCGAAGAAGAGGCACATAATGTGGCAAGTGAGCGTAAGGCGCAGATTGGAACGGGAGATAGATCTGAAAAAATACGAACGTATAACGTACTTCAGGACCGTGTTACAGACCATCGAATCAAAAAATCATGGAGCAATATAGAAAGCATACTTAATGGGGATATTGATCAGATGGTAAATACGCTAGAAGAGGAAGAGAGAGCATTACAGAATGAATAAATGGTTATGAAGTTATTTTGATCTAAAGTTTAACTTTGTATATAGTAAAGTGATAATAAAAGAGTTGATATACAACCCTTTTTTTGAAAATACAAAAAGTTTTAATATAGAAAAATCAAAATAAAGTAATTACTTATTGGTGTTGTATTGCGTATTGCATTATTGAGCATTTTTTGGTACACTCTTGCTCTATAGAGGTTTTGTTGGTTTTAAAGCATTTAAAGAAGAAGATTAAATTTCATAAAAATGACAACAATAGAAAAAATAAGTGATAACACGACAGTGATAGAGAAAATGTTTGAAGCAGGGGCGCATTTTGGCTACTCAAAATCAAAAAGGCATCCTTCGATGAAATCTATTATTTTTGGGGTTAAAAATAAAGTTGAGATAATTGATTTAGAAAAAACTAATGATTATTTGATGCAAGCTTTAGAGTTTGTGTCTTCTCTGGCTTCTGAAGGAAAGCAGATTCTTTTTGTTGGATCAAAAAATGAATCACGTGAGGCAATAAAAAATGGTGCAGATTCTATAATGATGCCATATGTATTCAATAGATGGATTGGTGGTACAATTACAAATTTTTCTGAGATTAAAAAGCGTATTGCCTTATTAGAGGACTTGACATTAAAAAGAGAAAAAGGTGAGCTCGGAATGTATACAAAAAAAGAACGTCTTTTGATTGATCGTGAAATTGAAGGTTTGGAAAGACATTTTGGAGGATTAATTTTAATGAAGCAAAAACCAGCAGCTATATTTGTTATTGATTCAAAACATGAAAATATAGCAGTTAAAGAAGCAAAATGTTCTGGTATTCCTGTTATTAGTTTATCTGGTTCTGATTGTAATATAAAGGAAGTTAATTATCCAATTCCAGCTAATGACGCATCTCGTCTAAGTATTATATTTTTTGTTAATAAAATAGTGGATACTTATCGAAAGGCAAAAGTTAGTCAACCAGAGTTAGACATTACTAAAGTGAATAAATAAAATAATTTATATTATTTTTTTCAAATAAATATCATGGAAATAACAACAGAAGATATAAAAAAATTAAGAGAACAGACAGGTATTTCTGTTATGCAATGTAAGAAAGCTCTTGAAGAAGCAGAAGGAGATATGGATAAGGCATTAGTAATATTAAAAAAGAAGAGTGTTGCGATTGCTTCTAAAAAAGCAGATAGAGAATTAGGTTCCGGTACTATAGCCGCTTATATACATGCTGGTGGTAAAGTTGGTTCGATGATTGAACTTTCTTGTGAGACAGATTTTGTATCAAAAAATGAAGAGTTTAAAAAACTTGCATATGATATTGCAATGCACACAGCAGCAACTAATCCAGAATTTTTATCACAAAATGATATTTCAGATGATGGTAAGAAAAAAGTAACAGAAGTATTTACAAAAGAAATTGAAAAATCAGAAAAACCAGAAGATATAAAACAAAAAATGCTTGAAGGTAAATTGTCTGCATATTTTAATGAAATGACTTTATTGGAACAGAAATTTATTAAAAATCCGGATATTACAATAAAAGGTCTTCTTGAGGAGGCAACTCAGAAATTTGGAGAACGTACAGAGATAACAAATTTCACAAGATTTGCAGTTTAAATTGAGTGTATCTATATGCTTACTATATACATATTAATTTTCTTTTTTATTACTTCTTTATGTGCTGTTGGTATAATACTTATGCATAGTATGTTAAAAGTAAAAAAAGATGTTGTTGTTGATGTAAATTATGATATGTATCCTATAATTTCTTTGTATGTAGAAGCTATTTCTAAAAAGATTATAAAATATTTAATTAAGACATTAAGATTTTTATTTATTATTTTTAAAATAAAAGTAAAACCTATTTTAAAAAAAATCTATAAAATATTCTTAAATTATTATTATGATTTTTTTAATTCAGTTAATGGTAAGGATGAGATAAAGAAAAAAGGAGCAGCTTCTTTTTTCTTTAAAGCAATTACTCAACACATAAAAGATATCAAAAGGAGGAAGTGATGTAATTTGATATATTGTGATTATTAAGTTACAATAGTTTGGAATTGGTATTGATTTGGTTAAGTCGCCAGCATAGCTCAGTTGGTAGAGCAGGGCTTTTGTAAAGCTCAGGT
>CAZPPV010000096.1:0-2357 GCA_964588565.1 uncultured Candidatus Saccharibacteria bacterium
GCAAACTTTCCTGAAATATGTGCAACATCATAAGCCTCAATTCTAAATCTATTATAAACCTGACGTCTAGTAGATTTAATCAGAGCTATGTCTTGTATATGCTCTAGTGCGAAAATTGTCTTTTTCACCTCTCCTGCTTTTTCAAAATTCATTTTTTTTGCCTCTGTACTCATTTCTTTCTGGAGTCTTTTTATAACTTGAATCTTCTTTCCTTCAAAAAATAAGCGAATATTTTGTATAATTTTTGCATATTCTTTTTTTGATATCTCTCCAGAACAAACACCAGAGCAGAGTTTAATCTGACGATTAAAACACCGCTTATCTGTATCAGGGATACATTTATCTCTAAAAGGAAATATTTTACGAATAATTTTGATTGCATCTCTTACTAATATTCCTTGTGGGAATGGACCAAACATATATTTTACATCGTATTTATTTTTAGAAACTTTTTTTTCAAATAGCTCTTTAGACCGCACCAAAAGAACACGCGGGAAATCTTCTTTGGTAATAACTACATAATTAAAACTTTTATCGTCTTTTTCTTTTGTATTATATTTAGGATTATGCTTCTTTATCAAATTTACTTCCAAAATCAGTGCTTCCAGAACAGAGTCCGTTTCTTCCCACGTCACATCTTTTGTATTCCCAACCATCTCTGCTATCAAAGGACTCCTCTTTTTTAAAATATCATTTGTAAAATAACTTTGAACACGATTACGAAGTGTAGTTGCCTTGCCAATATACAATATTTTCCCACGTATACCATGAAAAAAGTATACTCCCGGTGTATTTGGAATTCTATAATTTTTTATTTCATTGTTTTTCATTATGCTCTCATACTATCACAAAGGTGGAAATCGATTGACTTAAATAACTTTTAAGTATACGATATTATTTAATCCCAAAATGAGGTTCACAAGATGAAAAGTCAAACAAATATATTTTATCTTTTTATCTCTCAAGATAGAATTAGAAGTAGAATTATTAACACTCTTTCACAAAAATTTATATCTAAGGGTACACGTCCTGCACCGCCATCACGCATATTAGCAATATTTTTTAATTTCCTACCAAACAAGAGAATACATTTGATAAATTATCGTCATGAAATATTTTCTAGAAAGCAGATAGCGACTTTGCATAATGAAATAAGTAATAAATTATTAAATATATACTATGGGCTTAACCAACACCCTTCTGTTGTAGATGTTATAACAGATATATTTTCAGAATTAGAAAAACGTGAAATACAAATAATGGCTTATCAAAAAAGAATTCCAAAAAAACTTTTTTAGGTAGCTACTTATTACCCGTATCGTAAAAAATACGGGTTTATTTTTTTCTTAAAACCTTTTTTAGATACTTTCCTGTGTATGATTTTGGATTGTTTGCAATCTCTTCGGGTGTACCTTTTGCAACAATCTTGCCTCCACCCTCTCCACCTTCAGGACCAATATCAATCACATAATCCGCGGTTTTTACAATATCCAAATTATGTTCAATAAGCATGACAGTATTGCCTTTATCAACAAGCTTTTGCAGTATCTCAATCAGCTTCTTTACGTCTTCATAATGAAGCCCGACTGTTGGTTCATCTAAAAGATAGATAGTTTTCTGCAAGTGTGGGCGAAACAACTCTGATGCTATTTTTATTCTCTGCGCTTCCCCGCCTGAGAGTGTTGTAGCAGATTGTCCAAGTTCCAAATATCCAAGACCAACTAGGGCAAGTGTTTTCATCCTATCAGATATTGCGGGAATATCTTTAAAAAATTCATTCGCTTCCTCTATTGTCATCTTTAATACTTCGTAGATATTTTTATTTTTATATTTTACCTCTAAAGTTTCCTTTTCAAATCGTTTTCCATTACACACATCACAGGTTACATATACTGTTGGTAAGAAATGCATCTCTACAGCAATAGTACCATTGCCTTGGCACGCTTCGCATCTACCACCTTTAACATTAAATGAAAATCTTCCAGGCTTCCATCCGCGGATTCTGGACTCTTCTGTCTCTGCAAACATCTCACGAATAAAAGTAAATGCTCCTGTGTAAGTCGCAGGATTGGAGCGTGGCGTTCTCCCTATCGGGGCTTGATTTATTAGTACTGCTCTGTTTAGATATTCAGTACCTGAAAATGATGCGCAATTAAACACTTTGTTGCTTCGTAGCCTCCTATCAAATCGCGCTTGTAGATTTTTGTGCACAATTTCATACATAAATGTAGACTTCCCCGAGCCTGACACGCCTGTGACCACAGAAAGTCGTCCAAGTGGAATATCCGCACTCATGTTTTTTATATTAAAAGCATTACCTCCCCTAATCTTAATCGTTCCTTTATCTTTATTCCTTC
>CAZPPV010000097.1:0-2307 GCA_964588565.1 uncultured Candidatus Saccharibacteria bacterium
AAATATTTTTCTATTTTTTGTGGTGAATCCCCTGTAAGCAAGAAAGAAGTATTACCATACACAAGGCGAGCAACTATTGATGCAGTGTTTGTTTCCCACCGTACAGTGCTTCTGTCTGGAAATAAAATATCTATATATACACCTTTATCTAAAATAATCCTCTCTCCTCTCTTTGCGATTATCTTTTTAATTCCCTCTTTTTTAGAAATTTTTTCAAGTGCATCATAAATACCATTGTGTGATGTCACTCCTGACTCCATAAATGCTCCAACTTTAAACTTTTTTAATACACTAGGAAGTCCTCCTGTATGATCTTTATCTGGATGACTTGCGATAACTAAATCAATAGAGCGATCATAAAATGGCATTATTTTGCCGAGCTCACGCAAGACACTTTTGTTTGGTCCACCATCCACAAGTACTTGATTACCATCTGGGGCTTGTATAAAAATGCTATCTCCCTGACCAATATCCAAAAATGCAACAGTGAGATATCTCCCGTGTGATTCTGAAAATACTGCATACCATACAAAAATGTTTGCCAACAACAAAATACTCAAAATAATTAATATAAGATTTTTTCTTGTATATTTCATATATCTACAAAAAAGATGCTACAATAAATACACTAACATTAAAAACTACATAAAAATATGTTGATAAAATACAATATAGGTAAAACAGATAAATGGATAAGAATAATTCTAGGAATTATTCTGGTTGCTATCAGTTATTGTTTAAAAAGCTGGCTCTTGAGTGTCGTAGGGATTATAATTTTTAGTACGGGTATTACTAATTGGTGTTTATTTTATAAAATATTTGGTATATCTACATGCAAGATAAAGAAGGTCGACGAAGATAAAAAAGCTTCAGAAAAAAACAAATAACGTACAAATATGCTTGGAATCCCAATAGAACAAGTTGTAATATCGCTCAGTTATTTTGGTATATTTTTACTGATGATATTAAATGGTGTTATAAGTTTCCCTTCAAGTCAAATACTATATATCATAACTGGATATTTTATTTTTACAGGAAATATTTCATTGATTCCTGTAGTAATAGTCGGTGCGTTGGGCAATACTATCGGAAATATTATATTATATGAAATAGTGCGCGCTAAGGGTGTAAAATTTATTGAAATAATTGCAATAAAATTATACAAAATACAAAAACAAACTTTTGAAAAAAATCTTGCAAAAGTACAGATAGCCTTTCAAAAAAAAGGTGCGTGGTTTGTTTTTATCGGCAAACTACTTCCTGCACTTAAAGTATTAGTACCTATTCCTGCGGGACTTGCAAAAATGAGTCGCGTATTATACATCACGATAATATTCATTTCTTCTATGCTATGGACACTTCCTTTTATCACAATAGGTTATTACTTTGGCAAAAGTTCGGATATGTTTGGTAAATATGCTTTTGCACTTATTCTTGTAGCACTTGTAGTACTTGCCATTTTCTATAAATACATAAATAGTGAGAAAGTTGTGAGTGAAGTTGAGAATGGTGCCAAATAAAGAATGCAACAAGTTTAAACTGGATTGTAATCATAAGACCTTGTGTATTTGCTTTGTTGTGTTATTATCACCGTAGATTTACAGATAAAGGTGTGTAAAAATGAAGATTAAATATCAAACAGAAAGATTATGGCTCAATATAACTTATTTTTTACGTCCTACTTTCATTGCAAATAAATGTGGGCACAAAACTAAAATAATCGGAGAAATTCATTACTTCAACCACACAAGTATTATGGAAATGGAACTTAGTAAAAATGGCAAACCAGATTACTGTCTTCTGTGTATCGCTAAAATGACAATACAGTGTGCGTGGTGCGGAAATCCAATCACAATTGGATCTCCGATAACATTATTTATTCCAAAAAAAGATTTTGAAATACCAAACCATACCATAGCGTACCAAAAAGATAGCTTAAAAAAATTAGTCGGTTGTGTGCATGGAAATTGCATAAAATTACCTGATGAGATGCAAGGACACTGGATGCCACCAGGTAAAATTATACCAAGTTCTTTATCTTATAAAATTTAAAACCAAAAAAGCCATGGAGATACAACTCCATGGCTTTCACTTACACATTAAAAACCAAAGTAAATTATTCAATTCTTTTTTTACTCCAGAACTTGTATATAATAAGTCCATACAAACCATACATTGCAAACATAAGCCATAGAGGAAAATTATTTATTTGTACTGACGCGAAAGGAAGCGCGGAGAAAGTTTCTACAATTTTTAATTCATAAGCAAGTAGTCCGTATGTTAAAAAAGCAAACGGCATTGATAACA
>CAZPPV010000098.1:0-2221 GCA_964588565.1 uncultured Candidatus Saccharibacteria bacterium
CAAGATAGGGTTGTAATTTACGCGCAATAGTGCCTACAAACTCAGCATATCGAAGTTTTTTAATCAAATCCTCCGATTTTTTGTCATACGGGATAATAACCGGATACATATAGCTCTCGATTATGCGGTATTCACTGGCAATAGTTTGAAATGGAAACGTGAGCCTGGCATGATGATCGCGATGCATTTTCAACAATTTCTTAGCATCAAGCTCATCACCTTTGCGCCAGTAGACATCCTTGAAATAAGTATTGATTGCTTCTGGGGAAAGCAAATCCCCTTCATGCTTGCGCAGGACATAGCGCATACTGGCTGCGTATTGATCAAGTTCTGGCGGAGCTTTCCATTCTGGTGATGAAAATATCAGAACTTCACTTTCTTCTTTTGGATTTAGACCTTCACGGTTACATCGTCCCGCAGCCTGTGCCACGGAATCAAGCCCGGTTTCTGCTCGCATCACCATTGGAAAATCCACATCAACGCCTGCTTCGATTAAAGATGTTGAAATGACTTTGCAAGGCTTTCCAGTTTTTAATTGTTTGCGAATGTTACCCAACACTTTTCTACGGTGTGAAGCACACATTAATGTTGTTAAATGGTAGTGACTTTTATCAGTACCTATCATCTCAAAAAGCGCATGTGCATGTCTGCGATTATTCACGATAACAAGAATCTGATCTTTAGTATTTATCTTTTCAGCCAACTGAACGTCAGTCTGAACACCAATATGTCGAACTACTACACGATCTAAATCAGTGTAGAGTCGTAAAGGCTCAGGTGCAATTTCTCGAACATTTTTGAAACCATTATAGAATTCATCAGAATGTAAAAGTGCTGGCTGCGTTGCAGTACATAACACAACTGAGCATTGATAGTTTTTTGCCAATTCATCAATAGCTGCCATTGTTGGGCGTAGCAACTTTAGTGGCAGCATCTGTGCCTCATCAAGAATAATAACGCTACCGGTAATATTGTGCAGTTTACGGCACTTTGATGTTCTATCAGCAAACAGAGATTCAAAAAACTGTACGGCAGTAGTGACAACCACGGGAGCATCCCAGTTTTCCATTGCCAGTTTAAGCTTGTCTTTTGTTTCTTCCCTACCATCAAATTTTGCGTCATCAAATGCACTGTGATGTTCAAGCACGATATCATCGCCAAGCTCTTTAAATACATCACGAAAGACACTAGCATTTTGTTCGATGATGCTGGTAAAGGGGATAACGTAAATTACTCTGCGCAGTTGCTGCCTTGGGTTTTTAATTGCATGATCCAGTGCAAACGCCATAGATGTCAATGTCTTGCCACCACCCGTAGGAACCGTTAGAGAAAAAAGACCGGGAGGCAATAGAGCTTGCTTCCTTGAATAATCGAGAACTTTCTGCCTAAGATCGTTGACAGTTCCGGGTAAATTACTAGATGCCTTCTTTCTTAAATCTTCAAGATGAGTATCTAGTGCCTTTTGTAACTTTTTAAGCGATGGGTAATTCCCTCGCTCTTTCTCCTCCCCTTCGAGTTTAGAATAAAAATTTTCTGTATCGAGAAAGTCAGCATCAACCAGGCAGGAGAAGAGCATCCTGATCAGAAAGGCTGTTTGAAACCCTGTTGGTTTGTATGATGGAAACGATAATTGATCAGGAAGTGATATTTCTTCCTCCCATATTTTATCTAGTTCCGGAACCGTTTTCTTCAGTCTGTCATCAAGCGTTGATCTGTTTTCTCCAGGATCAATGCCATTAGCCAGACCTGCATGATGCCCAGCAATGATGTAAGCAAGCAGTCTTCCATAATGCCCCCATTTTTCTACCGCTATTTTGGCTCCTGCTGTTGCATGATCAACCCGCGCTCCACCTTCTAGACGCTTTTGAAACTCTATAGTATATTTTCCAAGATCATGCAAAAGACCTGCATTTTTAGCCAGTATACCAGCATCAAAATAGCGAGCATTCTCCGCAGCTATACT
Source organism: uncultured Candidatus Saccharibacteria bacterium (assembly GCA_964588565.1). Taxonomy (GTDB): domain Bacteria; phylum Patescibacteriota; class Minisyncoccia; order Phycocordibacterales; family UBA1539; genus CAYSEK01. The sequence goes on from CAZPPV010000098.1 coordinate 1,964, forward strand.
GGAAGCTTTATTCAAATGCTCTGAAAGAGTCTGCCAGTCTGACTTATCTGTTTTGTTGCCTGAGTGTGCGTAATAAATCCTACTCATAACGAATATTTCATCTCAAGGATTTCATCTTGTTCATTGCTCTGTTTTTTCATAATCAAATGTACCATATGCGCTAAGCAATCATATTTTTCAGAAACACCAACAAGTCAACACAGTAACGCGGCATCATCTCAGGCTTTAATTGACTAATCTCCGCCTCAAGCTTCACAC
>CAZPPV010000099.1:0-2220 GCA_964588565.1 uncultured Candidatus Saccharibacteria bacterium
TGCAAGTAAAAAAGAAGTATAATTACAAATTGATGGAGGCCCGACCTAGCTCATAGCTTACTAGTTAAATAATATAATATTAATTATCATGACAGATGAAGAAAAAAAAGTAGAGGAGAAAACAGATGAGGCAACTAAAGCTCCTACTGAAGAGGTAAAAGCTGAGGAAACAAAGGAATCTCCAATAGAAGAAGCAAAAACTGAGGAGAAAAAACCAGAAGCTCCTGTGGAAGAAAAGAAAGAGGAAGCAAAAGAAGACGAGGGAGAGGATGTAGAAGTTCCTGAGAAATTTAAATCTCTTGTTGAGGGTATTGAAACCATGAGCGTGCTTGATTTGCACGAGTTAGTGAAACTTCTTGAGAAGAAATTTGGTGTTTCAGCTGCTGCTGTTGCAGTTGCTGGTACAGCAGGAGGTGGGGAGGAAGTAGAAGAGAAAAGTTCTTTTGATGTAGAGCTTACATCAGCAGGGGAGAAAAAAATACAGGTTATCAAAGCTGTAAAAGCAGCACTTGGTCTTGGACTTAAAGAAGCAAAAGATCTTGTAGACGGAGCTCCTGAGGTGCTTAAAGAGGGAATGAAAAAAGAAGAAGCAGAAGAGCTTAAGAAAGCAATAGAAGAAGCTGGAGGAACAGTTACACTTAAATAGTGTATTACTATATTTACTAGACGCCCGACGCCTAGTAAGGAATTCGACGTAAGCAAAAAAATATCCAATTTATTGGATGTTTTTTTGCTTTTAAGAATGCTTACTTGGTGTTATAATAACGAAATGGATATTTTAGGAAAATTATTCGGAAGTCACGCACGTGTTAAAATAATGCGTCTTTTTTTGCTTAATTCAGAAGATATTTTTGATAATAGTGATGTTGTACAGAAGAGCAAAGTCACTTCTGAAATTACAAGAAAAGAGATTGCAATGTTGAATAAAGTTGGTTTTGTAAATAAAAGAAGTTTTTTTAAGGAAATACCTGCACGGTCAAAAAAAGGTAAGCCAACAAAAAAGAGAGTTTCAGGTTGGCGGTTGAGTAAGGATTTTGCTTTGCTTCGACCAATACACGAACTTTTAATAAATACTGAACCATTGGGTAGCAAAGAAATTGCAGATAGATTAAAGCGATGCGGTAGTATGAAGCTGATTGTTATCTCAGGAGCTTTTATACAAAATCCAGACAGTCGTGTAGACATGTTAATTGTCGGTGATAATCTTAAAAAAGGTTCAATCTCTTCAGTGTTGAGTATTATAGAGTCTGAAGTAGGGAAGGAGCTTTCTTATACAGCCCTTGATACAAGGGAATTTAAATATAGATTGAGTGTATATGATAAGTTTGTAAGAGATATATTAGATTATCCTCATACAAAAATATTAGATAAAATTGGAACATCATTATAGATAGTGTGTTTACTCCCCCGCAAACTAAAAGATGCGAAAGCTTTGCTTGCGCATCCTTTAGTTTGCGGGGGCTTGTGTTATCCACATATAATTTATCGTGATATATAAAATAGTGTTATTATTGTAAGTAACCATAAAGCTATGTGGTTTGTAATAAAACTTGTTTGTCAGTATTAGCGTAGTCGTGTAATACGATAAGCAGGGTGTATATTATTTTTTTAATTTATATTTTATGAGTGAAAGTTTAATACAAGCATGGGGTGTTGGGTTAGGTGAATCAATTCGATCAATTGGTTCTGGAACTCTACATTTCTTGCCAAAAATATTTGTTGCTGTTGTGATTTTAATTGCAGGTTGGGCCGCAGGTGTACTTATCGGCAAGGTTGTTGATCAGTTTATCAAGTCAATAAAACTTGATAAACTTTTAGTCAGTGCACAGGTAGAAGAAATATTGGCACGCGCAGGGTTTACTTTGAATTCAGGTGTATTCATTGGTGGACTTGTGAAATGGTTTATTATCATCATATTTCTTGTGGCATCTTTTGAAGTACTTGGGCTTACGCAAGTGAATATTTTTCTTCAGGAAGTTGTTTTGGTTTATATACCACAAGTAATAGTCGCGGTATTGATTTTATTTATTGCAGCAATTCTTGCTGATATGATGCAAAAAATTGTTGTTGGAAGTGCAAAAGCTGCTGAAATTGTATCTGCGAATCTACTTGGAGTTATAACAAAATACTCTATTTGGATTTTTGCAATTCTTATTGCTTTATCGCAGTTAGGTATTGCTCCACAGTTTATGTACACACTATTTACTGGTATTGTAGCAA
>CAZPPV010000100.1:0-2178 GCA_964588565.1 uncultured Candidatus Saccharibacteria bacterium
ATATGTCAAAACAAGAATTAGGACAAGATAAAAATTGGTATGCTATTCACACTTATGTTGGGTATGAAAATGCTGTACTGCGTAATTTAAAACAGAGAATAGAGTCGCTTGGAATGGAAAACAAGATATTTAATGTTGTTATTCCTATTGAGAAAAAGATAAAAATAAAAGGAGGCAAGAGGGTTGAGGTAGAGGAGAAAATATACCCCGGATATATTTTAGTCGAAATGATAGTAACTGATGATTCTTGGTATGTTGTCCGCAACACTCCAAGGGTTACAGGATTCGTTGGATCTGGTGTTAGTCCTGTTCCACTTGATAAATCAGAGGTAGATTTACTGTTCTCAAGAATGGATAGTGATACAGTAAAACACAAGATAGACTTTATTATTGGTGATCCAATTGTGATTACTGATGGTCCTTTTAAGGAATTGGAGGGCAACATAAACGAGATAGATGAAGAGCGCGGGAAGGTGAAAGTTTTAGTTTCAATGTTCGGTCGTGAAACGCCAGTAGAATTAGACTTCTTGCAAGTTAAGAAAATTTAGTATAGACTCACAATTACGAAAATAATTATATATCATTATGGCAAAAAAAGCAGTAAAACAAATAAAATTACAAGTACCCGCAGCTAAAGCAAATCCGTCACCTCCTTTGGGTCCGGCTCTAGGACAAGCAGGTGTTAATATCGGTGAATTTATAACTCGTTTCAATGATGCTACAAAGGATATGACGGGAGATGTTATTCCTGTTGTACTATCTGTTTATGAAGATAGAAGTTTTGATTTTGTATTAAAAACTCCTCCAGCCTCAAGTCTTATTTTGAAGGCGATAGGTGTTTCAAAAGGATCTGGTAAAAATCTTGTAAAAAAAGCTGGTTCTATAACAAAAGCACAAGTGAAAGAAATTGCAGAAAGAAAAATGTCAGATCTAAACGCAGCAAATATCGACGGAGCATCAAAGATAATTGAAGGTACTGCGCGAAGTATGGGCGTAGAAGTAAAAGGAGTGTAACGACTACTTATTTAAGTGCAAAGCGATAGAAGTAAAATAACAATACTCAGATTTAGGCAAAAAAATACCTCCTGTATAGGAGGTATTTTTTTGCCTAAATCTGAGTATAAAAAAACGGACAGTATGTGCTGTCCGCTTGTGTTGCGCTGTCTGACTTAGACCGCAAAAGGGTATTTTATATGCGGATGATGTTCATATTCTTCTAGTCGAAAATCATCTGCTGTAACCCATGTTTCAATATCTTCTAGAGTTTTTATATCTGGATTGATCCATAGCTTGGGTAGTTTGTGCGGGATTCTTTCTACTTGCTCACGCATTAGTTCCATTTGATTTTCATAGATATGAATATCGTGCATGAAGTGAGTGAATGTTCCTGGTTTCAACACGACGATTTGTGCGATTACATGGAGTAACCATGAGTACCCTGCAATATTGAATGGAATTCCAAGGGGGACATCACAACTACGCTGATACATGCTCAAGTTTAATTCATTACCCTGGATACTAAATTGATACAAGAGGTGGCATGGGGGTAGTGCCATTTTATTCATCTCACCTGGGTTCCAGTGCGTTACAATTTCACGGCGGTTATCTATACTCTCGCTAAGGTCATCGATAACTTTTTTAAGTTGGTCAATTGTTTCGCCATCTGGTGTTTTCCAAAAGCGAGATTGTACGCCATAGATTCTACCAAGATCATCCCTACCTTTTCTGTTTGGGTTATTTACCCACCACTCATTTTCATTTGCGTTAGCATTCCATACATTACACCCAAGCTCTCGGAATTGACTGGCATTATTGTACCCTCGTGCAAAACCTAGCATTTCAGCAAAAACAGAACGAATTGCAAGTTTTTTTGTGGTAACTGCTGGAAACCCATCACTCATATGATATTTACACATATCACCAATATATCCGATATGATCAACTCCAGTCCTATTGGTTTTGCGTAATCCTTTCATTGCCTTTTTGCATAACTTTAGATATTGTCGCACCTTCTTTCTCCTGTTTTCATGACGATATTGTCTATCTATGACACTACCATATTTTTAAATAGTTACAAACACCCATCACAACTATTCCAGTACATTGAGATAGTTGTGATGGGTGTTTGTGTTTTTTTATTTTTATGGTAGTAATAGCGTAGATATGTATTTTTTTGAA
>CAZPPV010000101.1:0-2115 GCA_964588565.1 uncultured Candidatus Saccharibacteria bacterium
CCTAGGGAGGACTTACATCATGCCTCCTGTCTACGGCTTTATGTTGATAGTATACCTAAAACACAAAACCCGTCAACCTTTACACTTAAATTAACACATCAACCGCACCAAACATAAAATCTACATTGTAAAATAGTTTTGTTACTAACTAAACACAATAAACTATTAAAAACAGCTGAGTAGTCACACATTTTTAAAATCGTACACTTACGCGTTATTTAATATTGATTCAATAAAAACAACACTAAACATTCATGTCTAGTGTTGTTTTTATTCATTGTATCATTCTTTTACAACTAATTATCTACCAAAAGCACCTGGAGCCGTTGCTGACTTAAGCAATTTTAATTGTTTTTGCATAAGTTGCAACTGTTGCAACATTTGTTGTATACGCTGTTTTAAGATTGAAATTGTTGATGTTTTATTTGTTTGTGTTTGACCTACTTGTGTGTTCGCTTTTGTTGTTGTTTTTATACTTATATTAGTAGTATTGTTAATGAATATTGAGTTTATTTTTGCTCTTGTTTCAGGTCCTGCTAGTCCATACCCTGTGGTATATGGTGAGCCAGAAGAAACTATGTTGTATTTTCTCTGGAATCTTTCTACTGCTTTTTGTGTAAGAACTCCATAATAACCTGAAATTATGGCTTTTGGGTATATATCACTGTCTTTGGCTAAGTACTCTTGCAATACTTTAACTTGCTTGTTGTCCATACCTATTGCAAATGGTCCTCTTAGTTGTGACGTTGATACTACTATTGTTGGTTGTGTTATGGCTGTCGTGCTTTTTTGTTTGTCTAGTGTTTCTTTCTCTGGTTGTATGTTTGTTGTATTTATTTGAGCTGAAGTATGTGTTACATTGCCTAATACTTTCACTTGCACTGTATTACTGTGGTTAATAACGGCAGTAGCGTTTGATTCTAATTGTTTTTGTACTCGCTGTATACGCTGTTTTAAGGTTTGCATTTGTAGTGAGATAGCATTACTGGGATCCTCATCAAATTTTTTCTGCATAAATTGCAACTCTTGCGTCATTAACTGCACACGCTGTTTTGAGATTAGCTTTGTTGATGATGGTTTCTGTTGACATTTTTCAACTTGTGGTTCTATTTTTCCAAGCCATGCATATAAAATACTTTCTTGTGCATGTATATCATCTTTAGTAGCATTTATTTTTGACAAAATATTATCTGTAGAAAATATTATACTATTATAGTCACTTGCAGTACCACATACTTCAACCTGTTTTCCAAAATTTAAAACAAATGGAATCAAACTTTTTAATTGTTCTTCAGGTGTTTTTATTATTTTCTTCTGAACTATGATTTTTGGAATTTGCACCTTAACAGTATTACTAATACCTGCAGATGTTTTGACCGATACTGTATATGTACCTGGTGTAATAGCAGAAATTACTTTATTTTGACTAATACTATCTATTCTAAATACAATACGCTTAGGAGATACATAGCTTGTATTTACGGTATATATATTTCCACTAAAGTTACCATTACTCAATGAAAAATTCATATTTGACAAGTTACCTGAATGAACTCTAACCGTAGGCTTTTCGTTGTTAATAGACAGCTCTGTTCCATTTATACTTATTGTATCTCCGTTTGAACTAAAACTAGTAATGGTTGGTGTCAAAGATGTTTGTGCTGAAACAGTAAAGACACCGCCGATAAAACCAAACAATACAACAAAGGACATTAAGGTAATATATTTTTTCATAATTATTTAAAAAATTTCACCTATTCTATTACTTACTACTAAACTATTCTTTATATAGTAACATTTTCATGAAACTAACACAACTAACGCATTGGATTAGTACCTAAGTTCAAGAAATAATTGCAACACTTCATTAGAAAGTAAGTATAATGAGGTATATGGCAAAATCAAAGACCGTCAAGTTGCCGAGGTTGAGTATTTGATAAATTCTCGTCCAAGGAAAAGACTTGGTGGTTTGACCCCTTATGAGGTATTCTATCAGATAACAGGTGTTGTGTTAGATTCTTGAATATACGGTATGCGATTGACATCAAAACAGCGACAACAAAACAATATATTATTTTGTTGTAACCTTGTTGATATCTATATTGGTATTACTCT
>CAZPPV010000102.1:0-2041 GCA_964588565.1 uncultured Candidatus Saccharibacteria bacterium
ATTCATTTATGCCAAGTATGGTTATGTTCTCCTCATATTTTTTTGCAGGATTTATCCCACTTTTTCCATATGTTATATTTGACGTTAAAATTGCTTTTTATGTATCTATTGTGGTTGCACTCCTTTTCTTATTTATTCTTGGCGTGACAACTGCTCGGCTTACAGGAAGAGAAATGTTCAAACACGGAATGGAGATGTTTATGTTTGGTGGTACTGCGATAGGTCTTGGTATTTTGGTTGGGACTATCGTAAATAGTCTAGTTTAATTTTTAAAAAGATATATAATCAATAAAGTTTTGCTCTTTTTATGTTTTAAATGCTATATATTGATTTAAATATATAGCATTTAATAATATTTTTTGTAAAAAAAAGAGCCAATTTATGATGGCCCTTTTTAGAAAGTAATTTAAGAATTAACAAAGTGCTATTTTATCATATTGATTAATATCTTCTGATTTTGGACCTCTCCACACAATTATAGTTGTATCATGATGCAGGTTTTGATTTGCAATAATCTCTGACCTTCTTATAAGATCGTCAGAATTTTCTCTGAGTATTACACCTTTTACAATTGACTCTAGTGTTTTTACGTAATTATCTTTATGTGTTGGGTATGATACGCCGTTACTCGCAATGATTACTACACTTTTTGGTCCAATCGGTACAGAATACAATAATGGTTCGTGGTTAATAATATTTCCCATTTGTATGTCACCTATAGCACGACTTACTTGCCGGTATTTAGGTATTTTATCATGCGCAATATTTTGTGGTATTTGTATTTTGTTTCTATCGTATATACCACCTCTTTTTATTGCCATGCTCCTTTCTTCTTTATCTGTGTATACATTATGTTCAGGACTGACGTGAATATTTTCGTAACGATCCAGGATTATTACCCGCACATTTCCAAGAACAGCAACATGTACATGTTTAAAACTTCTAGGTATACATACAATTGAAATACATGATCCGGAACTGTATCCTCTATGACCAGTCTTGTTTGCAAGCATGTTTAATCCGCGGATTGTTTTTTTAAGTGCATTTTTTATATCACTGAAGTCCGTTGGATTAAAAAGTTTTGGTATCGATTCTTTACATAATTTCGCAATCATTTTACCATTATATCCATCCATCACAGCAAGCAATACACCTCCTAGACATTTATCAAAATAAAATGGATGAGTAATATGCTCGTCTTCTTTTTCTGAAAATCTGCCAATCGCTGTGCTGCAAGATACATTCCCGAGCATTTTAAGGTTTTTCATTATTATGTTCCCTTCGTATATTAAGTTATGAATGATACTATCTATATACCACAATAATCATATTTACAATTTAGTCAATACTTATCATGTATTTTTATACATAAAAAAGCTACAAAATTGTAGCTTTTTTATGTGATTTATAACTCATCAGCATATTTACCAAGTGGTTTGAGTACATGTACTAGATTCCAAAAACCTTTTTCAATAGCATCTGGTGCTTTTACTTTAAGTTCTTCGTCATTTTTAACCCTTATCGTCAATTCTCTATCTCCAAAAGGTATTAAATGTATTGGGTATCCAATCTTTTTTGCCAGTTTTTTTAGTTCCTCAAGAGAATTTCCTATAGAGTGGTGTTCTCTTTGTGCAAATTCTTTAAGCACGCTATGTTCTCCATCTTCTGGTTTTAAATTACCAGTATATAACATTAGTCAAAATAACTATTTAGTCAAGATGTATATTTTCGTGTATAATGAAAAGGATATTTTTTATGAAAACAAAAAAGAAATTAAAATTAAAACGTTCATCGTCGGGATTGGGGCTTTTTACAAGTGAATCAATAAAAAAAGGTGAGTTTATAATTGAATATGTAGGGAAGATGCTTAACAGAGAAGAAGCAGATATAAAGGGAGGGAAGTATTTATTCGAAGTAAGTTCTAAAAGAACGGTGGATGGTACTGGGCGGAATAATATTGCTAGGTATATAAATCATTCTTGTAAACCTAATTGTGAAGTAGAAATTACAAAAGGAAGAATATTTATTTATGCTTTACATA
>CAZPPV010000103.1:0-1998 GCA_964588565.1 uncultured Candidatus Saccharibacteria bacterium
CATCAAAGAGGTTATGAAAGGATGGTATATCTCATCACGCCCTGACGAACCAGCAGGTGAAAGTACCGCATGGTACGCTTCGTTCTGGGGATTCTGCTCTGATTACCTAAACTCCCGTTTTGAAGATAAATGGTGCCTTAGCCCTGAACAATCACTCAGCATCCATAGCGGTAATTGGAGCGTACCAAAGCAACTGCTTGTACGCTCACCTAAAGGCGGAAACAAGCCAATATTACTACTCCACGAAATATCAATTTTTGATGTTCGTTTGGAGCTACCCGATCAACAAGGCCTTGCAAAAATAGATGGCATACAAGTCATGAGCCTTCCCACCGCTCTCGTTAGCTGCGCACCGGGGCATTTTTCTGAGCACCCCATTGAAATGCGCGCGGCATTAGCAATGGTATCCAGTGCTTCTGACATACTACATAGATTACTAAGGGGAGGTCACAGCAAAATTGCTGGGCGTCTAGCAGGTGCTTTTCGCAATATTGACCGTGACAATATTGCCGAAAATATTATTGAAACAATGAAATCTGCCGGATATACGGTCAATGAAAACGATCCCTTTGAAGACAAGCCATCAATAATATTTTCGGCGCGTGAAGTATCCCCTTACGTTAATCGTTTACGCATGAGTTGGGCAGTCATGCGCGAACCTGTGCTGAAACATTTCCCGCCTGCACCCAGTACAACAATTGATACACAAACTTATCTCAAACAGGTTGATGATATTTATATTACCGATGCTTATCATTCCTTATCGATTGAAGGTTATCAGGTAACAACAGAATTAATTGAGCGAGTGCGTAGTGGCAATTGGAATCCTGATTCCGATGATAATGATCTCAATCAAAGAAATGCATTGGCAGCACGTGGGTACTGGCAAGCATTTCAAGCGGTAAAAGAAAGTGTTAAAAAAGTCCTCGGTAAAAAAATGGATGGGGCTATCGCTGGCACTATAGCAGAAGCTGACCATGAAAAATGGTACAGAGAATTATTTGCACCAAGTGTCGCAGCAGGCATTCTCGAAGCAACGGATTTAGCGGGTTATCGTAATCATCCCGTTTATATTCGCAGATCAATGCATGTACCGCCAAATTATCAAGCCGTGCGAGAGCTTATCCCGACTTTCTTTGATCTTCTACAAAACGAAAAAGAACCCGCTGTCAGAGTGGTACTAGGACATTATTTTTTTGTTTATATTCATCCATACATCGATGGCAATGGTCGTATGGGTCGGTTCTTAATGAATGTCATGCTAGCAAGTGGCGGCTACTCATGGATGGTTATTCCAGTGGAACAACGTGCTGGGTATATGGCAGCATTAGAAGAAGCTAGTGTGAACCAAAATATTATTCCTTTTACTGATTTTTTGGCAGGGCTGGTAGATGCAGGGCTAAAAGGTCATAAGGATTAGTCTTAAATGCCATCAAGTTAATTATGTATACCTAGTAAGATAAATACTAGAAACGCCTTTTATATTACAAAAAATAAATTCAAATGGTTGATAAATTCAAAATATGAAATACTGGAAAAACGATAAATATAGATAAAATAGCAAATCTTTCAGCTTTTGATAAAAAGATTAATTCTATTGCTTTTCAGCAGACTTCCTTCAACAAGGCATTAGAAAACATTGCCAGACCGTCTGCACTTAATGAGGCATTAAAATCTATTAATTCTCAACATTCATCCTTTAGCAAGGCAATTGCGGCTATAGAAACACCATCAACTATAGATAAAGCCATTAGGATTTTTTCTGAAAATAGCAATATTTTAATGGCCGATGCAACTTATATTTCTGAAATATCTAGCGTTGTTTCTAATACCAATATTGAAATGGATGTACCCAATATTTAATAAAGGCGATAGCATTTGTGCCAATAAGAAAACCATAAAGCGCAAGCATATTGAAGGGCTCGTTCTAAACGTACTTCAAACCTTCGGTGATCGAGGGAAAATATTTATCCCGACTTGCCACACTCGTTGAACAAC
>CAZPPV010000104.1:0-1971 GCA_964588565.1 uncultured Candidatus Saccharibacteria bacterium
TTTTAACTACGGCATAGCCGTTTAATTTCGTGTCCACTTTATGGGGTACAGTTCAATTGAGCCGTTGAAAAAGGAACTGAAAATACAATTATGAAAATAAAATACTTTTTAAATAAAAAAATTCGGCGGTGGGTTTTTGTATTGTTAATTATATTATTACCAATTCTATTTATTTATAGTTTTATAAACAGAAGTTTGGAATTTTCTTATTTTGATATAGTAGAATCGAATGACCCGTCAATTTTTCTAGGCGATACAAAAGTATTGGCAGAGAAAACGGAAATGCCTTATGAAGAGACCCTGAAGCAAGTTGTATCTAAAAAACTAAACACTGCTACGAGAATAACGGACAGTCTCGGCATAAAAGATATTATTAAATATGACATAATATATATATCAAATGAATTACCTTTGGATTCTGTGTCAATCAAAATACCAGAAGACCCTCCATCTTTTGCAGAGTGTGGTAAAGCTAAAATAGTGTTAGGCTCTTTGAGTTTATATGAGATACAAGATACTATAACTAACATTAGAAATGAAGAGCCTTGTACGTATTATATGCGAACCAAACACACCCTTTATGACACTTTTATCGTTACTGATTTTTTAGTAGATACAACTGGCGGAATTGTTCTCAGTAATTTTGACAACAAACAAACTTTGAAAAGTTTTCAACCCAAATTAGACAAATTAAGTAAAATCCTCATCTTAATTTTCTCTTCTTTTTTCTGGCTAACTCTCTTGTTGATTTTGTTGCAGATAATCAAATTAATTAAAGAAGTAATTTTTGCTATACTATAACTATGAAATCCCCAACGATTAAATCTAATTCTTATGTATTAAGACCATTTAAGGCTAGTGACGCACTGTTGTGGCAAAAATGGGATATAGACCCAGAAGTACAGGCCTTTATGCCAGAGCCGTTCAACGAAGTTCAGGATATTGAAGAGCAATACAAATATATTGACGAATGTGAAGCAGATGAAGAAGGGTTTTATTGGTCAATTGAAACAAAAGACGGATTAACGATTGGCACGTTGGCTCTCACAGAGATCAGCAGTTATCACGAAGTAGCAAACCTTGGCATAGTGATTGGTGATAAGAATTACTGGGGCAAGGGTGTCGCTACAGAAGTCTTAGCCACTTTAGTGAGTTATGCATTCGAACATCTGAACGTTTCTAGAATTAGCGCAGAGATTGAGGAAGGAAACGTTCCAATGATGAAGGTTTTAGAAAGAGTTGGCTTCAAAAAAGACGGTCTGTTTGAGTCAGCTCGTATTAAAAACAAACAACGAATTACTGTCCGGCATTTCGGTATTATTAAGCCCATAGACCAACATGAATAAAGTAAAGGTGACACTCATAAAACAGAGAGATGCTAGCGCTTGTGGACCAACCTGTATTGAGATGACCCTAAAATACTTTGATGTACCATACACAGTTGCAGACATCGCCAAAGTAACAAACTATAAAAAAGAAGGTGGCATATATAACAAGAAGCTCGTAAGCACACTAGAGCATTATGGCCTCAAAACAAAAGTTTCAAAAAACACTTCCTGGGAAAAGTTAATGGGACTAAACACCAAAGATTCGGTGATTATACTTTCTTGGATGTTAGATGGCTATATTGGACATCTTAGTGTTTTAGAAAAAGCAGACAAAAAACATATCTATTTTGCAGAACCGACCACTGGCAAAGTATTAAAGATGGGAAAAATAAAGTTTCTTAGGCTTTGGTTAGATTACGAAGCAAAGCCTAAAGTACCAATGTATCCTGAGTCAAAGTCGAATATTCAACTACGATGGATGTGTGTAGCATCAAGACAATAAAATAAAGAAAAACCCAAGGGCCAATGAAGGCCTTGGGTTTTTTAAGATGGATCTTGAATCACTTTTTTATAGTAGCCCAATGCAATACTTTCATGAGTATATGAAAAACCAAACTGGTGGTCATATCATCACGATCCAGTG
>CAZPPV010000105.1:0-1964 GCA_964588565.1 uncultured Candidatus Saccharibacteria bacterium
ATGCTATTATTTCTGGTTCAATACGAGAAAATTTTGTTAGTGGATTAAAAGGTTCATGTATACAAAACCAAATGAATGATCCTCGCTCTGCATCACGTGTTTCAGCGAAAGTGATTAGTGATTATTGTTCGTGTTATGCAAATGGAATTGCAAATCAGGTTACCTTTGGCGATATTAATCTTTATGATACAGTCCCAGCTAGTAAACTTAAAAAAATGTTTCAACCGAAAATAGATTCGATATCTCCATCTTGTCAGAAAATTTTGCAAGGCAAATAGTCAGGATGTGAAATAATCTATGAAAGAAAAGAAAAAAGAAATTCAAGATTTAGGTTATGAAGATTTAACTAAAGGAGGTAAAATTTTAGCTGAATTGTATTCAAGGGATAATACTCTAAATGGAAAATATAGAGAGGCTCAAATTGGTCTGGATAATTTATTGAAAATTAAAGAAAATGATATTTTCTTTTTGGAAGCATTAAAAATAAAAGCTGATTATGCTGATAATAGGATCGCTGCAACAGAATCAGGAGGTAAGGATACTTATGATTCAAAGATTATGAAGGAATTAGGAAGGCAGATAAATGTTATAATAAATCCCATTCATAAAAGTGAAGCTGTAATGACGGCTGTCTGGTGCGTTCTTCAATTAGTTGTTATTTATGCCGTAGTTGGAGGAATATGGGGATTAGTATTTGAAAAAAGTTTTTCTATCTTTAGTTTATTTGGTGGCATTGTTGGATTATTGATAAGTACGTTATTTGTTGCACCAGTTATTTCATCTCAAAGAACAAAAGAACTACTAAAGAATATGGTTTTGAGGTATGGTATTTTGTTACTCTATCCTGTATTCTGGATTGGAGTTTTGGGCCTAGTTGTTTTGATAATAAAATTAATATTTTTTTAATTTATATAAAATTTGAAGTGAATTATGGAGAATAAAGTAGATTATCAAAAAGAGGCATTGAAACACTTTCGTTTAAGCATTATTGATGCAAAACTTGCTTACACCTTATTTAAATCACTTTATCAAAGCAGAGATAAAGAATTTGTTGGGGAAGAATTATTTGAAAAATATTTTTGGACACAAAAACAACACAATATATTTGTGTTAATAGAACATAATGCATACAGTATTTTTGTTGTAAAAATCCTACACGGATTTGATAATGATAAGCGAGCCTTAACATTAAGAGATATTGACAAGAACGCATATAAAGATTTTATTGATGATACCAAAAATAAAGAGGTACTAGAAAAAATAAAAATCTTAAGAGATAAAACCATTGCGCATTATGATAAAGATCAAAGCCACAAAAATGAATTGCCACTATTTAAAGATATAGATTCTTTCTTCGAGAGATTACAGAATTTTTACAATAAATTATCTGGAGATATTGAGGACTCTGTAACAATTTTTGAACAAGATAAAGACTTAAAAAGAGAGCTCGAGAAAATGTTAAGAAATCTGTATGTTGGAGAGAAAATTAGATTGCTAAATATTGATGTGGAATGGAACTGGGATAAAAATCCAAAAAAGATTTCTGGAAAATAGAAAAAAGCGTACAGAAATTCAAAAACTCAGCACGTAATCTACCAATATTTTACAATCTGCAAAAGATAATTTATTGGAAAATACTTATGTAAAAATACCTGTCATTATACTTGACATGTATTTTTACATTTGATACAATGGGGGTGTATTAAGAATTTAACTTCAAACGTTATGACTAAGACAAAATGCGCGCCACGCAGAGTTGGCAAAAAACCAGGACCAAAAACGGTTTCTGTACCAAAGTATAAAAGAAGCAAACCTACTCCACTACACAAAAAATGTAGTAGATAATTTTTCTAAATCTATGATTAATTATACAATTGTAAATGACATAAAAGCGCACGCAGACAAGGAGGGTGGCGGATATTCTTCATGGTATTGTGGTATCGCTTCTGATCCAGACCAAAGAC
>CAZPPV010000106.1:0-1926 GCA_964588565.1 uncultured Candidatus Saccharibacteria bacterium
ACTATTGGATGCACAGTAATTTTATAAATATGGAAAGTGAAAAGATGTCCAAATCACTTGGTAACATTGTGACACTTGAAAACATAACGGATAAAGATATAACTCCACTTGCTTATCGTTTTTGGCTTCTTACTGCACATTACAATACTTTAATAAATTTTACATGGGAATCTATCACGGCATCACAAACGGCACTTGATAAATTATACAATCATATTACTGAATACAAAGATGGTGGAAAAATAGATAAAGAATATCAAACAAAATTTAATGAATATATAAACGACAACCTAGACACACCAAAAGCCATAGCACTTCTGTGGAAACTTATCAAAGATGACTCTGTTTCAGATGAGGACAAAAAAGCTACGGTGTTTGATTTTGACAAAGTTTTAGGACTTGATTTTAATAATATAAAAATAGAGATAGTTCCTGAAAATATTTTGGAATTAGCACAGAAACGTAATATTGCAAGAGAGTCTAAAGATTGGAATGAATCAGATGAATTACGCGAAGAGTTAAAAAATCTTGGATATAAAATCAATGATACAGATAATGGATACAAAGTAACAAAATCTAAATAAACCACAACCTAACCTAAGGTTGGAAATGGTCAGGAGTTCTAAGGTTGAACCTTAGATTAAGAAAGACCGCTCTATTTTGGAACGGTCTTTGTTGATTTATGCTATCTTTTTATTCAGGACATATAAAACTACATGAAGAAATAATAATATTATCTACATTATTATTATTTCTTTGCACATAGAATGATATGAATGGAAATAAATCCCACTGATTTCCAATTACAAATTGTATAATTTGGTTTCTGTAAATACCAAAATAGAAATTATAATTATACAATATCGTATACTGAATTTTCTTTTGGAAACCGAATATATTTCTTTTTTTTAAGTTAGATTCAGCAAATATTTTTTTAATAAATAATTGTCTTCTTGGTTCTTCCATTTCAATAAAGCTTTCAGCTTTACATAAAATGATTTTTTCATATTCATTGTCATCTTCAATTATGATTAACACAAAATAAGAACTATCTTCTTTCATACACATACCCATGACATACCCCTTTGTTTATATACATGAACATCTATATAAACCTTACTTATTTGTACTAAAAAAGCAACAACAACACAGTATTATGGCTTAAATAATAACAAATTTCTTATCCACATATTAAACACACCTTGTACATCTTTTGTATTTTTACGGTTTGTCCTTTTGTGTTAAAATGACTCTACTATGGCAAAAGAATTCAAAAACTCAGCACTCAGGATACCTCCTCAAAATATTGATTCTGAAAAAGCATTGCTAGGCTCAATAATGCTTAAATCTGAATCAATATATGACATCATGGACATTGTTTCAAGTGATTCTTTTTATTCAGAAAAAAATAGAATCATTTTTGCATCAATAATGGAATTATTTACGAAGAGAGACCCGGTTGATATGCTCACACTCTCTTCAAAACTAAAAGAGAAAAAACAGATAGACCAAGTTGGAGGAAATACATATCTAACAGAACTCATAAACTCTGTACCATCTGCGTCCAATGCATCATACTATGCCGAGGTGGTTCAGAAGAAAAATATACTTCGTAAGTTGATAGGTGCTGCGGATCACATATCAGAACTTGGATATGAAGAAGACGAGGACGTAGATATCATTTTAGACAAAGCCGAAAAAAAGATATTCTCAGTAACAAACACTGGTATAACTCACAAATTTACACAAATAAAAGATGCGTTGCCTGAAGCATGGGACAGACTAGACAAACTACATAATTCTAGTGAAGAATTACGCGGAGTGTCATCTGGATACAAGGATCTTGATGATAAAATATCTGGCTTCCAAAAATCAGACCTTATAATTCTTGCAGCGCGTCCATCAATGGGTAAAACATCTCTAGCT
>CAZPPV010000107.1:0-1841 GCA_964588565.1 uncultured Candidatus Saccharibacteria bacterium
CTTGCATAATTATAAAAAGTGTGTAAAATATAGAGATTATGACTTTTGCAGTAATAGAAACAGGAGGAAAACAATACAAAGTATCTCCAGGAGATACTTTGAAAGTAGAGAAGCTTTTCTGTGAAAAAAAAGAGGGGGATAAGGTTACTTTTGACAAAGTGTTGCTTGTTTCTGACGACAAGGAAACAAAGATTGGCGAGCCGTATGTTGATGGGGCAAAAGTTGAAGCCACTCTAGAAGAGCAAGGAAGAAGTAAAAAGATTTTTGTTATAAGATTTAGATCAAAAAGTAGATACTTCAAAAAAAATGGACACAGACAACCATTCACTAAAGTAAAGATTGAAGCAATTAAATAAATAAATAAAAAATAAAACCCCTGATGCTTTAAAAGTATCAGGGGTTTTAACTACCTCACTATTTAAGGAGTCTGGTGGTGGGTCTGGGTCGTCTTCTGGTGTGTCATCTTGTTCTAACCTATTTGATAATGACCAAATAACAACATATCCAAATATTCCCAAAATCACAATCAATACTCCTGTAACACCGATATATTTTATAATTATAAATAGAATATCCACTTTATATACTCCAATTATTGTCTGATTGTAAAATTAACAAAAATCATTGATTAAATCAAATTAAAATTTTAATATCTGAAAATAAAACTTGTTTTTAACCTCTATTTTTAAGTGCATTTTGGAGTGTATCGCTGTCAGAGTATTCAAGTTCTGTACCAGTGGATAGCCCACGCCCGAGCGTAGATATCTTTAGAGAATATTTTTCCACTAATGGCTCAAGTACTTTATGAATATATAATATCGTATTTTCTCCTTCAGGATTAACTGACATTGCAAGTATCACCTCCTTTAATCCATTTTTTGCTCCATTCTTAACTCGCTCGAATAATTCTTTAGCTCGAATTTTATTTGAAGGACTTTTGTCTAATATAGGAATAGAACCGCCAAGAACAAAAAAGAACCCGCCAAACACACCCGTTTTTATAACATTTTCAAGGTCAACATCTTTCTCGACTATCATAATAATATTTTCATCAGTATTAAGATTTTGACATAAATCACAAATACTACTTTGTGTATTCATTTCTGATGAAAATAGTCTGTAGCAAGATGAACATTGCATAGTGCTTTTTTTTGCGTTCAAGATTAGAGATGATAGTTCTTCTATAAATCTATTATCTTTTCTTAATATAAAATATACAAATCTCTTTGCTTGTCGTGGTCCAATTCCTGGGAATTTTGTAAAATATTCTGTTAATTTATCTGTTGGTGTCATATATATTAAAAGTCATCAAGGTCATTACTGTATTGATTTTTATCAATACTTAAGAATGAAGTTTTCTTCTCATCGAAGTATAATTCAATCTTTCCAGTCGGACCATTTCTGTGTTTTTCTATCAAAATCTCTGCAACATTTGGCTTTTCAGAATTATCGTTGAACTTATCATCACGATGAATAAACATTACCAAGTCGGCATCTTGCTCAATAGACCCTGAGTCACGAAGGTCTGAAAGTCTAGGTCTATCTCTACGTTGCTCAACGGCACGAGACAGCTGAGAGAGGGCTATTACAGGCACATCTATTTCACGGGCTAGGCTTTTTAGTGACCGAGAAATCTCTGTTACTTGATTCACCATTGAGTCATAATGCTTGCTTGTCGTCATTAACTGTAGATAGTCTACGATTATAAGTCCAAGTCCATGTTCGCTTTTTAATCTGCGTGCTGCCGAACGCATGTTGATTATATTATTACCTGGTTGGTCATCAATGAAAAGTGGAGCTTTAGATAATTTTTCTAATGATTCGCGTATCTTTTGAAATTC
>CAZPPV010000108.1:0-1796 GCA_964588565.1 uncultured Candidatus Saccharibacteria bacterium
GTGGAGCCTCATCTACACAGCTAATCACACAATTTAACTATGTAGATGGGGATGACTGGCTTAGACAAGTAATTTCCCTCTCATATGTGCATAGTCGAGCTCAGAGAACTCGTGAAAAGCTCTGAAACGAATAAGTGCAAACTTATCCAAAAAGGCAGGGGCGATTCTTTCACCCTTTGCACCAGCTCTAGCTTTAGCTTAACGCTGGCGTCCGCTCTATCTTAGTTCAAAAGGACAGATGCGGGTGTAATAAAAATTGGACTAGGAATTATATTTGTTCTGACATTCTTCCGAAATTTAAGAACTCGAAGTATGTGGGTTTTGTTTATTTAATACCATACTCTTCTAAATTCTTTATTATTTAAAGAAATAAAAATAAAATATACTTTGTAGATTCATTTGAGAGTATTATTTGCACGCGGGTTCGATTCCCGCCATCTCCACAATATGAAAATTGTCCAATTATCTGCTTGGGCAATTTTTGTGTTTGTATGGCGTGAGAAAAAGGAAAGATACCCATGTTGCTTATTTATAAGCTTTTATTCTAAATCTAGAATAGGGAATGAATATTTATAGTTTTAAGAATGAGAATAATGGAATAGATAAAATTGTAATTCCGATTATAGTTAAAAACCAGCCAGAAGCCCTTCTCCAACCACTGCCTTCTTTATTCTTAATAATTAGTTTGATTCCAGCTGCTACAACAATTACAAAACTTATATAAAAAGAATAAATAATGTATTGCCAATCCAGAGCATAGAGTAGATAAGAAACAATTGGAAGAAACACGAAAAAGAATACATCAATTATCAGTGATATATTTCTCTTGCTTTTCTCAGGAGGCATTAAGCTTTTTTTGTCTTTAACAATTGTCACAATAGAAGTTATCCCGTAAATGAGTGAAATTATTACTGTTCCAGCAATAACAGAATATAACAAATAAAGAAAGAATAAGAATATGCCCCATCCATTATCTAAACCACTTGTAGAAAAAATTAAGTAGAAAGAATAAACAGAAACGACAACTAAATATATAGCTAAGACATCAAACATACTTATCTTGGATTTCTTTTTCTTACCACCCTCCGTTATTGCTGCTTCTTCTTTGTTTATTTCATCATTCATATTTTACTTTCTTTAAAGAGATTATTGTGACCCCTTCTATCTACTAGGGCTAATCATAAGCTACGAAAGATTTTCCCGCAAACCTATATTGTGACAAAAAAAGTCTATTTTTTAAACCCTAAGAGAGAGAATCTCTCTTCTTTATTTTTAATAAAAACTTCATAAGGAGTTAAACATCCAAGATACTTTTTTAGTTAGTAATTTAACTTATCATGTACTCCTTAAAACACCACCACCCGTAACAATACCATGCGCTATTTCAATGTCAAACAATACGACCGAGAGTTCAAGGAGCAACTGTAATACTTCGCTAAAAATTAAATACAATAAGATATCTGGTAAAATGAAAAAAGTATCATGCAGACTGGAAAAAGATATCTAGTATAGTAATAAAATCTAAAAGACCACTATCTGCAATAAATAGAGAAATAGTACGTCCTACAAACGTTGCAAAAAATAATATAACAAATCAATGGAACTAGGACTATTGACAATTTTTAACACAAACAATATTCGAGAGAAAATGGGATATAGCTAAAAAATATATTCAAATAGTATATACTCACACAACGATACTAGAAAGTGCGTTACTGTGCTACAATGCCCATTATGCAAACAAACGAGCGAAAATATGACCTTATCGTTATAGGGGGAGGACCATCTGGGATGAT
>CAZPPV010000109.1:0-1792 GCA_964588565.1 uncultured Candidatus Saccharibacteria bacterium
GTCACTCCATCTCTTAGAATCAAATGGCTTGCCTCGGTTCACAAAATAACAAATTTTTTCTATTTCCTCTTCATACATCAAAGTATTTGCAAAAGAAATATAATCCTTTGGCTCTACTATCGGAAATAGAGAGAGTAACTTCTTTTTATCCTCACCATTTTGGCAATCTTCTCGATAAGCTACAGAAATCACAATCTTCAGATTTTCTTACAATTCTAAAACGTAATGTATTACATTCGACATAACGAATCACAAACAAACAATGTTTACCACCTTCAATTAGAAATGATTTATATCTAATTTGATCAAAGATGCCACGTATCAATGGTTCCATTTTTATATGCCATCGTTGCGTATGTGTCAAAGTGACCCATTGCATAAATTTTTAAAAATCTCCATTTTTTAGAATTTTTTAAACTAATCAAAATCCTTAAACTACCCAAACTCTACACCATTCTCCCATTTTTTCTAAGCACCACGGTGCTTGACAAAACAATCACTGTTGCTAGTATTAAAAGTGAATTCATTGGAGTTGTTCCAGTGATACAAGATCTTTGTGGAGGTGTAAAATGGGTAAGTGGACAGATGCTGATACATCAAGTAATAGTGGTGATTCTAGTAGTAAGGTTTCTTCGGCTGAGCATGACGCGCGCGATCATGCAACAAGCGCAGGTGTTTTTGAGCGAGGCAATAGTTCAAAAAACAGCGAACGCTTTAGTAGAAACGATTCATCGGGTAAAGCTGCTACAAGTTTTTGGGGTTCTGTCTTTGGTTCCAAAAAGTGATGCGTACTAAAGTGGAGATGAGTATACTTATCTCCACTTTATTTTTTTCAATAGTATTATCTGAAAAATAAAAATGAATAATGTTTATAACATAAAATACATTGATGCCTATTATAGTTACAATAAAAACATCAGCAGGACGAAACTTTTTTTACATGAAGCTTATGGATACGTAGAGAGAGATAAAGATAATATTATTGTTGTTTTTATAAAAGAACGGGGAGAAAAAATTAAAAAGATAATAAGAGAAAAAAAGAAAATAACTAAAGGTTTAATAATCCCAGATACGTCATTAGTTTCTGTAGTTCGCACGTATAGTAATATTGATGTATTTGGCAATATAACCGAAGGAATGTTTTTGTCTATAACTTGGCGTGATGTAGTATATGTTGCCAATTTGGCGAGGTATGATTGTTCTATTATGCAGACAAAAGGAGTTTTAGATAAAATTGAAAGTGATCATATTGTAGTAAGAGACCCTGAAACCACTCGTATTTATCCGAGTTCTTTTGAGGGTCATCCAGCAAAAAAACCAAATTATTATATAATCCCGATATCTTTTATTAGTAATATCTCTGTTTTAAAATGAAAAAAATAGATTATAAAAATTTACTTAATAAGGATAACTTAGAGAATGTAATAGTCCATGTTGTTTTACATACTAATGATAACAAAGAATATGAGTGCGTAGGTATTTTAATGAAAGAAGAAAAAGATGTGGTTCGTGTTGCTTTTAACGCAAAAGATGATGAAGTTAAAGATTATTTAGATATAAACAAGGCAGATATAGTAAGTATTGATATTTTAGATAGCTCGGAGGTAAAAAAGTTGTGGTAAGGTAAAAGATGTCAGCTGTCTTTTATTTTTGAATCAAAGAGGTTAAAGAGGAAGGCAAATCAAAGGTACCTGACCCATTTGGTTTATTCAAGTAATACGAACACACAAACCATACCACCAACCCTACCACCACTACGAGGACCATTCTCTATAGGTATGAGAAACAACCA
>CAZPPV010000110.1:0-1739 GCA_964588565.1 uncultured Candidatus Saccharibacteria bacterium
TATTATCAGCATAAAGAATAACTCGTCCTTCCACATTACGCGCGGCGCGTCCGATAGTTTGGATAAGCGATGTTTCACTACGCAAGAAGCCTTCTTTGTCAGCATCCAAAATTCCAATGAGTGTCACTTCCGGCAAATCAAGCCCTTCGCGCAAAAGGTTAACCCCCACAAGGCAATCAAATTCTCCTTTTCTGAATTCTGTAATAATTTTGATTCTATCTATCGTCTTTATATCACTATGGAGATACTCTGCATTTATGCCTTTCTCTTTTAGATACTCACTCAAGTCTTCTGCCATCTTCTTTGTAAGAGTTGTTGCAATCACTCGTCCATTTTTTTTGATCTCTTTTTCTATTTCAGTAATAAAATCAAATATCTGACCTTTGTATTTATTCTTTTCAATAATTGGACGTATTGTTATATCTGGATCAATAAGTCCTGTTGGACGAATTATTTGCTCAACTATATTTACACTTTCTGCATATTCATATTTTCCAGGAGTTGCAGTTGTATATATTATCTGTCCGACTCTATCTTCAAACTCTTCAAATTTCAGTGGGCGGTTATCCATTGCACTTGGCATTCTAAATCCATGCTCAACAAGTGTTTTTTTTCGCGATGCATCTCCTGCATACATTCCATGTATCTGTGGCACTGTCACGTGCGACTCATCTATGATTGTAAGGAAGTCCGGACTTCCATCTGCTTTGTGTGGGAAATACGACAGAAGAGTCTCTGGTGGCTCTCCAACCGCCTTACCTGAAAAGTGACGCGCGTAATTTTCAATTCCATTACAATATCCAACTTCGCGTATCATTGCAAGATCATAGTTTGCACGTCTTTTTAATCGTTCATACTCCAGTACCTTCCCTTCTTTTTTTAGATATTTCAATTGCTCTTTTAGCTCTTCCTTTATCAGTAAAAGTGCTCTACCTTTTTGCTTTTCATCAACAACAAAATGCTTTGCGGGAAAAAGAAATGTTTCTTTTATATTATCTTCAATAATGCGTCCTGATATAGGGTCCATTTTAGATATCGTCTCTATCTTGTTGCCGATGATATCAATACTGTAAGTGATTTTTTCAGATACAGGCATTATTTCTACTCTACTACCTGTTACTCTGAATTTTCCAGGTGTAAGATCTGCATTTGTACGCTCAAAATATATTGCTATAAGTTTCTGTATGAGTTCACGCCTTCCAAGATTATCACTTTTTTTTAGTGTTAAATTTTGTTTTGCATATTCACTCGGTGAACCTATACCATAAATACACGATACCGAGGCAACGATGATAACATCACTTCTCGAAAGAAGAGCTTGTGTTGATGCGTGTCTCAATCTGTCTATTTCTTCGTTTATCTGCGCGTCTTTTTCAATATATGTATCTGTGATAGGCATATACGCTTCCGGTTGATAATAATCATAATAGGAAACAAAATAATGCACGGCATTGTTTGGAAAAAATTCTTTGTACTCCTGTGCGAGTTGAGCTGCAAGAGTTTTGTTGTGTGCTATTACAAGAGTTGGTTTATTTACTTTGGCAATAATATTCGCAACAGTAAAAGTCTTACCTGAACCAGTAACGCCTAAAAGCGTCTGCCGTCGTGCACCAGAGACAAGTCCATTTTTAAGAGATTCGATAGCTTTTGGTTGGTCTCCTGCTGGTTTATATTCACTTTTTAATTCAAACTTTTTCATGTTGCCTTATTATACATATTGTAACTTTTTTTAACACTAC
>CAZPPV010000111.1:0-1670 GCA_964588565.1 uncultured Candidatus Saccharibacteria bacterium
CTGATGCAAATACAACAAAAGAAGGGGAAAATCTATTTGTTTCTATGGGAACATTCAGAAAATACTGGCGAAAGATGGCAATTTTTGTAAAAAGGTTTGACTAATAATTGTATTTTGACGTATTTATATTACACTGTTAGAGAAAGTTCTTCTTGTTGTAGGTTTAGTAGTTCGATTACCAGGGAGTTTGTTGGATAAAGCGACATATGTGTATAGGAGAGATGATAGATTTTGAAATTTACTTGCCAGATTAGATGGAGTCACAATTGAAATAGCATCCAGTATATTTAGTTATTGAAACTGTTCGAGTAGTGTGTCCTACGCGCCCTCACTCATTGAGGAAAGGCGTATTCTTTTATTCACTTAAAAGTGTAAAACCCCTTTATTTCTAATAGATTTTTTGGTATAATGAAAGCAATAAGAAGATGCCCTAAAAAGGGTATTTGTGTTTAAATTATGGCTAAAGATAAGTCTCAAAAAAAAGAAAAAATAACAAAAAAAGCTCCTTCTTATGGAGCTGATGACATTCAAGTACTTGAGGGGCTTGAGCCTGTGCGTAAGCGTCCAGGAATGTATATAGGGTCTACTGGTGTGGAAGGACTGCACCACCTTATATGGGAGATTTTTGATAATGCTCGTGACGAGGCGATGGGTGGTTTCGCTGATAATGTAGAAGTTGCACTTCTTCCAAATAATCGTATTCGTGTGGTGGATAATGGACGAGGTATTCCTGTTGGTATTCACAAAAAAACAAAAGTGTCTGCACTTGAAACTATTATGACTACACTCCATGCTGGAGGTAAATTTGGAGGTGATAGTTATAAAGTATCAGGAGGATTACATGGTGTTGGTGCCTCGGTTGTTAATGCACTTTCTATTTATACGAAAGCGGAAGTACATAAAGATGGTGGTCTTTATGTACAAGAATATATTCAAGGTAAAAAGAAAGCAAATGTAAAAAAGATTGGTAAAACATCTTTTAACGGTACTGTTATCTCCTTTGAGCCAGATCCTGAAATATTTAAAGAAATACAATTTAATTGGAATCAGATTATTGGACATCTTCGTCAGCAAGCTTACTTGGTAAAAAAATTGAAAATTACAATAATAGATGCTCGTGAACATGAAGGGGTGATAGATGATAGTAATGTTGTGTATTTAAAAGATTTGGAATTAGAAGTACCAAGCATCTCGTTTTATTTTGAAGGTGGGCTTGTATCTCTTGTAAAATTTTATAATCAAGCACTTAAACCAATTCATAAAAATATTTTTTATATTGATAAGGAACTTGATGAGGTTGGTGTTGAGGTTGCGTTGCAGTATGTAGATGATATTTCATCTCGGGATATGGCGTTTGCGAATAATATATACAATGCAGAGGGAGGTATGCATGTAACAGGATTTAAAACCGCACTTACAAGGCGTCTTAATGATTATGCTCGTAAGAATAATTTACTAAAAGAAAAAGATGAGAATTTTACATCAGATGATGTAAGGGAAGGTATCACTGTTGTTGTATCTGTGAAGCTTAGAGAAATTCAGTTTGAAGGTCAAACGAAAGGGAAGCTTGGTAGTGTTGAGGCTCGTGGGGCTGTTGAAAAAGTGTTTGGTGAGGCATTTTCTGAATTTTTAGAAGAGCACCCAGATGATGCGCGAGGAATCATAAATAA
>CAZPPV010000112.1:0-1663 GCA_964588565.1 uncultured Candidatus Saccharibacteria bacterium
GGCGAGAGTAGTGCGGTGTTGTTGCGAGAGTTACCACTACACTCTCCTAGCGGAGGAGTTGGTCTAGAATTACCGCAGGCTCGCGCCGTGGCGAGTGTGCCGTCGCAACGGCACACAATAGACAGCATGCACTCCGTGTTTTGCCCTTTTTTTTGCTCTCTTGCGCCCGCAGGGCACAGAGTTTTGTTGTGGAGGTGGGGGTTCGCTACAAACGGTAATTTTGGTAATCTTTATTTTTATATAAGTTAAGGTATATAATGATTATTATGAGTTTTGAATTAGCACAAAAAGTAGCGGGAAGAAATAATATTGAAAGACATGAAAACAACCTCGTTGAGTTTAGGGAATTTTTTAGTGAACAAATATTGCTACCAAAAGAAGAGTGGAGCGATGAATTTAAAGAATATGTAAAAAGGAAATATGATGAGTTAAACTCAGAATCTCATGAATATAAAAAAGAGCAAGAAGTCACTTTTAAAAGGTACCTGAAGGGCTTTGACTTGAGTGCAGAAGATTTAAAAGATAAAAAAGTTCTTGATATTGGCTGCGGGGAAAATGGTGAATTTGTTAAAGAATGTATAGATAGGGATATTACGAGTGATATATATGGACTTGATAGAGAAATTGATCCTAAAAAAATTACAGGACATTCAAGTCATTTTCGGAAAGGATTAATGCAGAAAGATATTTCAATAAAAAATACAGATTATACTTTATCAGCTGGAGCAATGTCTTTATTTAGCGAAAAAGAAGAAATTAAACAAGTGTTATCAAAAGCAATCGATACGTTAAATAAGACAGGTGAGTTAAGAATTTGGCCATTACAAAAAGTATCACAAGAAAGCGACTTGGTTGGCATAAAAAAATCAAGACAAAATTGGATAGAAGTTTTAGAGAATCTTTCTTTAGAAATTGGAATTGAGTATAAGTTTAGACCAATAGATATTGTTGTTAGTGGGAAAGATAAGGATGTTTGGCTTGAGGAAGTTTTGATAATCAAGAAAAAGAAGTAAGAAATAATTATTAGTTTAAACAAAAAATTATGAATAAAAAATGGGAAAAAATACTTGATATCAAATTATTAAAATCTGATAAAGATAAATGGGGGCTAATGCCTATTGGAAGAATTAAACAAGGGTTTTTATTAAAAGATGATAGCGAATTAAGAGAATTGATAAATTTTATCAAAGACGAGATTAAGCTGTTAGAACATGAGATTAATCATAATAGCAAATGGTCTCCACACATTTATCATTCAAACGCAGTTATTTCAAGAAAAGTAGAAAAAAGGAGTTTGGAAATAATTTTGAAAAAACTTAATAAATAAATTATAAAATCCAAGTGCAATCATCGCAAAGAAACTTTTTGATGAGGTGCAGGAGGTTATAAAGCAAAGAGGTCAGCCAGAGCGAAAAGGTAAGAAAAATAAACCTCAAGCATATTGTGGACTTATTCGCTGTGCCTCCTGCGGAATGATGATAACTGGCGAGCATAAATTCAAACGGCAGAAAAATGGAAATGTGCATGAATATACATATTATCGTTGTACAAAGAAACGCAAAGATATGAAGTGTCCAGAGTCTGCTATTCGTGAACATGAAATGGATAGCCAGTTATCATCCCTCATCAAAAAAGTTTCTTTGCCCAAAGACTGGGCGGAAGA
>CAZPPV010000113.1:0-1659 GCA_964588565.1 uncultured Candidatus Saccharibacteria bacterium
CATTTTTTGCACTCAAAATTTATTTCCATGTTATTTCCTTTATTGTGCTAACGCTCTCATCAGCCGCTGGCGAAAGTGGCGGGACTTTTGCGTTTTTCTGCAAAAGGCGTGACGCTTTTGACAGTCTGCTGTATGAACTTGTTAGCAGTTTTTACCATAATGCATCTAGTGTGGCTTTTTTTATGCCACCATTAGGGTGTGGTGCTTTTATAATATTGACAGTGTAGCCGACATTTTTTGTGAATTTTTCAATCATCTCATTTGCAATGTCGCCAAATACTATAATTTTTTTATATTTATTAGATTGTAAAATTATATTCAATCTTACTGAGCATGAACATATTGCCATAAGTTTTGGGGATAAGTCCCTGTCCCCGTCGTTACCAGGGAAACACTGTACAGCATTAATTATGTCAAAGTCAGTTCTTGATTTATTTTTTCTCTCCCAAGAATTCTTAATTCGCACACCAGCTGTACCACCTTGTTTTTTAGTTGGTTGTATTGCTTTTCCGGAGCGCCATTCCATGTCACCCGGCGCTTGAAATACAAGCAGTGTAGAACTACTATTATTTTCTAATGATATTGGTGGAGCTGCACGTGTGATCCGCAACCCACTTGATAAATGATTTTGTAAATAATATGGGCAGCTTTGACAATTTTCATCGTACTCCATAATTTCTCCTTATTACTGCTAACGCTCTCATCAGCCGCAGGCGAAAGTGGCGCGACTTTTGCGCTTTTTGCAAAAATCGTGACGCTTTTGACTGTCCGCTGGATGAACTTGTTAGCAATATTCTTCATCAGGAAATTGGTCATCTGCATACTCTCGGATGTATTGGAAAAACCAACCGGTAAATTCTTCTAGTGCTTTTGGCTCTATCAGTTCGTTTACATCGAACATAAACAAATAAGCATAACGTGAATAATATAAACCTATTTTATTAATTTTTGAGTCTTCTATTCCATAATTACTGTCGGCACCAGATATTCTATATAATAATAGATACCCGATAATTTGACAAAAATCATTTAACTTAAGAGATAGATTTTTTGTTGTTTTTATATCAATTAATTTATCATCAACAATTAGGTCGGCATCTGCGCCACGCACTAAAGACGACGCCTCATAAAACGTAGGGTTTAGTAAACAGATATTTTTACTTTTGAATAATTTAGGCTCTAAAATTAAGAATTGTTTTTCTATATCATCAATGTCTAATTCATCAATGTCAGTGCCAATATATTCAGCACCGAACCCCGATCTCATAACTGGGTCAATATACGACATCCGTAGAATTTGCCGAATGAGCTCTCTGGTAATTACACCATTTTTAATATAGTCTTTTTTTAATTTTTTTACATCTTCAATAATATCTTTTGCAATTAAAAATTTATCATCATCAAGATAATTACATGCTTTTTCGGAAATCCATGTTTTTATATTGCCGTTATTAATACTATTATTTCTTTCAATGTGAAAACGTAACAGATAATCAAAAGCCACACCAACAACACCATAGTGTTTAGTTAATGGAGCGGCTAACAATGGTTTTGTTTTATCTATTTTTGGGCGCTTAAAGGAATCACTTATATTCTTTCTAAGTTCTTTATCGCTTTTAATTAGTGACGTAAGGCTCATTTTATTTTGATTGCTAACGC
>CAZPPV010000114.1:0-1619 GCA_964588565.1 uncultured Candidatus Saccharibacteria bacterium
GGTTCAGAAGAATCAGATATGGCTACTGGAAAAATATCAAATTTATCACCTTTGGGTTCTAGTCTTATTGATAAAAAGGAAGGTGATGTTTTTACATACAAAACACCAAAAGGAAATATAGAGTGTGAAGTTTTGAAGATAAAATAAGTTTTAATTTATTCATATTATAAAAAATAAAAATTAATGGCTTCTATAGAAGAAATACGTGATGAGCGTATAAAAAAAATAGATTTTTTAAAAAAAGATAAGATGTGTCCTTATCCAATATCTTCTGTAAATGATTATTCTATAGAAGAAGTAATTGAAAAATTTACAAAATTTACAAATAGAACAAAGCCATTAAGTATTGTAGGTAGAGTGCTGGCG
The DNA here is from genome assembly GCA_964588565.1 of uncultured Candidatus Saccharibacteria bacterium. Lineage (GTDB taxonomy): Bacteria > Patescibacteriota > Minisyncoccia > Phycocordibacterales > UBA1539 > CAYSEK01. The sequence continues at coordinate 367 of CAZPPV010000114.1, forward strand.
TTGCGTGGACAAGGTGCTCTGATATTTTTTGATATAAATGATGGTACAGATACCATGCAATGTTTGTTAAAAAAAGATGAAGTAAAAGAAAAATCACGCAAACTTTTTGAAGATACTATAGATATCGGAGATTTTATGGAGGTTAGAGGTTCACTCTTTACAACAAAACGTAAAGAAAAAACTATTCTAGTAAAAAGTTGGAAGATACTTTCAAAAAGTTTGCGTCCATTACCAGACAAATGGCACGGACTTAAAGATGTTGAGGAAAGATTTAGAAAAAGGTATTTAGATACGTTGATGTCCAAAGAAGTAAAAAATCGTTTCATTTTACGTTCAAGTATAATAACAGAGTTTAGAAGTATTTTAAATAACAAAAAATATCTTGAGGTAGAAACGCCAATGCTTCAATCTTTGGCAGGTGGTGCAATAGCTGAACCTTTTTTGACTCATCACAACGCGTTGGATATAGACTTTTACCTACGCATAGCTCCAGAGTTATATTTAAAAAAACTTTTAGTTGGAGGGTTTCCAAAGGTATATGAAATTGGTAGGAATTTTCGTAATGAAGGTATTGATGTAACACACAATCCAGAGTTTACTATGCTTGAATTTTATGAAAGCTATAGTGATGCAAAAAGACAGATGGTGTTTGTTGAAAAAATGTTCAAGACTGTCGTTAAAAAAGTTTTAGAAAAAAGTTCTATTGAATATAACGGAGAGAAAATATTATTTTCAAAAAAGTTTGCAATAGTTCCATTTTTAGATTTATTAAAACGATATGCTCTTATGGCAAATCCAGAAACAGCAACGATAGAAGAATTAAAATTAAAATCGGCACAGTTGGGTGTTGATATTTCTAATACTGACGGACGTGAAAAAATAATGGATAATATTTATAAAAAAGTATGTCGTACAAGATTAATACAACCAACTTTTATTGTTGATTATCCTGTGGAGTTTTCTCCATTCGCAAAAAGAAAAGAAAATAATAAATCTTTTATAGATAGGTTTCAACTTGTAATTGGTGGAATCGAAATGGTAAATGCTTTTTCTGAACTTAATGATCCTATTGACCAAAGAGAAAGGTATTTAGAACAAGACAAAAAGAAAAAACGTGGTGACGTCGAAATTTCTCCCTCAGATGAGGATTATCTGGAAGCCATGGAATATGGTATGCCTCCTGCTGGTGGTGTAGGAATAGGGATTGATAGGGTTGTTATGCTACTAACAGATACAAAAAATATAAAAGAAGT
>CAZPPV010000115.1:0-1556 GCA_964588565.1 uncultured Candidatus Saccharibacteria bacterium
TTAAAAAGATAGAGAAGATAAATAAAAGGTATGTATAATTTTGAATTCAAAGTTTAATTAGAATCCCTAGCATTTACTAGACGTCGGATGTATAGTAAATGCTAGGGATTTGATTTTTTAGGAAATATATAGTATACATTATAGACTATGACAACATTAGAAATACAAAAGAGAGAAGGGTCTGATAGTTTAAAAGACATCAGAGAAAATGGCATGATACCTGCCGTAATGTACGGACCAAAAGATGAGGCTACTTCAATATCAATTTCAAAAAAAGATTTTATTAAGATATTTGAAGAAGCAGGTGAGTCTACTGTTATAATTCTTGATACACCGAATGGTAAAAAGAATGTACTTATTCATGCTGTACAATTTGATCCAGTAAAAGATACTCCTGTACATGTTGATTTTTATATAGTTGAAGCAGGTAAAGAAGTTGAGGTAAGTGTTCCTATAAATTTTGTTGGGGTTTCTATTGCAGTTAAAAAACTTGGAGGTACATTGGTAAAAGTATTACATGAATTACAGGTAAAAGGTGTACCAGCAAAACTTCCTCACTCAATAGATGTTGACATTTCTGTACTTACAGGTTTGGATAGTCATATTATAAATAAAGATGTTTCTTTACCATCAGGTATTACATTGGTAGACATAGAAGATGAGACCGTTGCTTCTATTTCTGTAGCAAAAGAGGAAGAGGAGGAAGAAGTTGAAAATACTGATATTTCTGCCATAGAAGTTGAAAAGAAAGGTAAAAAAGATGAAGAAAATACTGAAGAATAGTCTAGTTGAGTGCGTTATTTGTGTTTAATTTAGTAAAGTGCCGACTCGCGAAGCGAGTCGGCACTTTACTAAATAGGCAACTCTTAATATACTATATAAACGAATTCAATTTTTTTATATGCAATTTACAAAAAAAATATTTACAATTTTTAGTATAGTCATTGTCTGTACTAATATTTTTTTCTATACTGTTTTTGTTGCGTGGGCTAGCACAGATGCGAGTGTTTCGTGTACTGTAAAATTGGATGGTAAAAGTAATAGTGAGCTTAAACTTGCATTATCAAAATGTGAAAAAGATATAGAAGTGCAAAAAGGTATGCTAAACAAAAAGCAAAAAGAATCTGTGACAATAGAGCGTGATATTTCTATATTAAACTACAAAATAGGTAAATCCAAATCAGACATAAAGGTAAGAGATATAAAAATAAAGCAACTTAGAAATACAATAACGGATAAGGAGGGTAAGATATCAGATTTATCAAAAAAAATAGATAATATCAAGGCTTCTTTATCAGGATTGATTAGAAAAAGTGATGAGTTGGAATCTAGCTCCTTGATTGAAACATTATTGTCAAATAGATCTATATCAGGATTTTTGATAAGTATTGATAATTTAAATGTATTAAATGGTGACTTAAAAACATCTCTTACAGAAGTTGTAAATCTAAAAAGTGAGATGAAAAATACGAAGGAAAATCTTCAAGCAAAAGAAAGAAATGAGCAAGGTGTAAAGTTGGTAAAAGAAAGAGAAAAAAGAAAAACAATAAGTTATA
>CAZPPV010000116.1:0-1552 GCA_964588565.1 uncultured Candidatus Saccharibacteria bacterium
AAAAAGCCCACGAGGAACGCTATTCAACACTCTACAACAACCTGGAAGATGGACATGTATTTGAGAGAGACGGCGTTGTGATATGGAAATGTCGTAACTGCGGCTATCTCCACGAAGGGAAAAAAGCCCCCAAAGTGTGTCCGGCCTGCCTGCATCCGCAGTCTTACTTTGAAATACAGGAAACTAATTATTAAATAAGTATTGAAGCTGGTTAAAGTTAAATTGGATTTCCGGGAAGTCTGGACGTTTCTCGCAGATTCTCCGTTTAACTTTAACCAGTTTCAAATAGAAAACACAACTTTACATTTGCCGGCATGCCCCGGAATGATTATTTTTGTGCAATGGATGAAATCAAAGAAAAGTATCTGTTTCCATCAGAATATGCTGATGACGTTGGGCTTGCATATTCAGGCTCAACTACTGATAAGCATAAAAAGAGTAATGGTCAGTTTTTTACGCCCAGGCTCATTGCAGAATTTATGGGAAATCTTGCCCAACCACATTCTACTAAAATATCTATTCTTGATCCAGGTTGTGGAACTGCAATTTTGAGTTGTTCCCTTATTGAAAAACTGGTTGCCAAAAGTCAGATTAGTGAAATTGAATTAACACTCTTTGAAACAGACGCAAAACTGATTGATGAGACAAAAAAGACAATCTCTTTTCTAAAAAACCGGCTTTTTGAGCAAGGCATTAATATCAATATAAATATTGAGCAAAAAGATTTCGTTGTTGCAAATGCTGAAGTTTTTGTGCGAGATACATTATTTGAAATTAAAAGAATTAAAAAATACGACTACATTATATCCAACCCCCCTTATTTTAAAATTCATAAATCCGATGTCCGCGCTCAAATCGCCAGGGAACTGGTTTATGGCCAGCCAAATATTTATTCGTTATTCCTCGGCCTCTCAGCAAAACTTTTAAAGCCGGGTGGCGAATTAATCTTTATCACACCACGAAGTTTTGCAGCAGGAAGTTATTTTAAAGCATTCCGAAATTCTTTTTTTAGAGAAGTGAGTATTTCTGATATTCATATTTTTGAGTCTCGAAAAAAAATGTTTAAGAATGACAATGTTCTTCAGGAAAATATCATTATTCGCGCTACAAAAAATGATAATAAATTTATCAAAATTACTGTTTCCGAAAGCGAAGCAGGGTTAAATAAGCCCAAATCTTCTGTCTTTAAAACAGAAGACTTAATCGATTTAAGTTCGAGAGAGAAAATACTTTTTATTCCATCCAACACTAAAGAAGCTGAGGCTATTAAAGTTTTTAGAAGATGGCAAAATTCTCTAAATCATTATAATATAGAAATATCAACAGGGCCTGTGGTAGCTTTTAGGTGTATCAATTTCTTAGTTTCTGATTTCACTCCCAACAAGCAACTTGTCCCGTTGCTATGGCTGCATAATGTTAAGGAAATGGAATTTATTTTTCCGTTAAAGAAGAAAGCCAAGCCATCTTATATAATTCATTCAGAAATTTCACAAAAAGTGTTGATTAAAAATAAGAACTATGTTTTAATTCGTAGGTTTAGCGCAAAAGATGA
>CAZPPV010000117.1:0-1524 GCA_964588565.1 uncultured Candidatus Saccharibacteria bacterium
TGAGTTTCCGGGCATTGATGATGCTTGTTTTGCCACCGGTGATTCGGCAGGTCGAGGTATGATAAGTAAAAAAGAAATACGGCTGCATATTCTCAACTTATTACAGCCTACAGCATCGGATATCGGCTGGGATGTGGGTGCCGGGTGTGGCAGTGTCGCCTGTGAATGGGCATTATGGAACCCGCATGGGCAAGTATATGCCGTGGAGAGAAATAAGGCTCGATTCCATTATTTGGAAGAAAATCAGCAAAAATTTGGGGTGCTAAAAAATTTAACCATCCGGCAAGGAGAGGCACCCGCCATCTTAGAGGAGTTGCCAGCACCCAATGTCGTGTTTGTCGGTGGCGGTGGTCAACAGTTGTCCGTGATTCTTGATTATGTATGGCGCCGTTTAGCGGACGCTGGACGGCTGGTGGTGAGTTGTGTGACCGAAGAATCGAAAGCCATGGTGTTAAATTTTATGCAAAATAAACAGTCACAAGCCGTGCAAATTTCTGTTGCCCGCCGTGATCGTTTAGCCGCGCAGACAGTATATCGGCCTCAGTTGCCGGTATTATTAATCAAGGCCATCAAATAACAATGAAAGGCACTGGTGTATTATGTGGTGTGGGTTTAGGGCCGGGAGATCCTGAGTTGTTAACGGTTAAAGCCGTGAATACGATTCAAAATTCTCAGGTGATTGTTTATTTAACCAATGAACAAGGTCAATCTTATGCGCGGGGCATTGCTGCCCCTTGGATTCGAGCGGGGCAAGAAGAAATTCCGGTATTTATGCCCATGGATCGCCAGCGACAGCGTGCCATCATCATCTATGATGAGCTGTCAATCGTGTTGGCTGACAAGCTTTCGCAAGGCAAGATGGTCAGTGTTTTGTGTGAGGGGGATCCATTTTTTTACGGTAGCTTTATCTATATTTATGAGCGTTTAAACCAGAACTTTAGCTGTCATGTGATTCCTGGTATCAGTGCGTTGCACGCTGTTTCTGCCATGGCGCAAACACCATTAACCCGTCTCGATGCCAATATGACGGTGGTGACAGCAAGGGAATCTGATGAAAAGCTGACATCGGTATTGCAGCAGCATGATTGTGTGGTGATCCTCAAAATCAGTTCACAATTGCAACGTATCATTGCATTGATTCGTGAAAGTGACCGCTTGGCTGATGGCATTTATGCAGAATATTTAACGCAAGATAAACAGCAACTCTATCATGATTTAAATCAAGTGACTGACGAGAAGGCCCCGTATTTTTCTTTGATTTTACTTGTCGCTAAACGCTAACCGGTATGCCTATATCCATTTTCAGTTTAACGGAGCCGGGTGCTCAGCTTGCAACAAAAATAAATAGTTGGTATCCCAGTGCCCAGTGTTTAACTAATGTCAAACCTTTTCGCGAGACGGTACAGACCCATTTTAAGCAAGGGCGATCGTTGATTATGATTTGTTCTACGGGTATTGTGATGCGGATTTTAGGACCGGTATTGCAGTCGAAATATCATGATCCGGCGGTGTTGGTCACTGATG
>CAZPPV010000118.1:0-1515 GCA_964588565.1 uncultured Candidatus Saccharibacteria bacterium
AAAGAATTGAATGAAGTGAGAGAGTCTGTGTTAAAAGGAGTACCGTTGGGTGGTGAAAAGTGGCGCGATGAGTTAATATTGAAAATGAATCTAGCGCATACTACTCGAGGAGTAGGAAGACCAAAGAATGGGTCCTGACCCCATTATTCACATTATTCATATTCCATTATTCATTATTGTCATAAAGATATTGAAGGGAAAATTAAAAAATAAGTAATTCATCCAGTATATTGGAACATAGGATTTCACAGCAAGTCACGGCAAGGACGGTCCTTGCCGTGAGGTTGAAGATACTGGAGGAGAAGTTGAAAAAGAAAAGTCCATAGATATTTATCTATGGACTCATAAAGCAAATATATTAATTAATGACTACAGCAACCATCGCAATCTGATTCATCAGAAATAGACGATATTGAATTTTTTTGCTCTGTTAGTAAAAAATGAATTGTTTTTTCTAGAGCACTTTTCCCGTAAAGCTGAATAAAATCCTTTTTAGTCTCCCCATGGTCAAATTGAATTTGTTTTTCTTCTTCAGCAGTGAATTCGTTATGACCAAGCGCATAAGCTAAAGCATCAGGGGAACTGACATGATCAGGGAATATTCCTTCTTTTAGATGTTGCATAAAACATTGACGTCCTGCTTGAAGTAATCTTTCATGTAATATTTTCTCAATATCTTTTCGGTTAAGTATATTTTCTTCAATGAAACAATTAAGTATTTTTCTACAGGAATTATCCCATGAATAAACAAAATCATTTATAATTAATACACTTGATAGCTTATCTGAAACAACTTTCCGAAGATTGTCTTTCATTGCTAAGTACCTCTTGTTGTCTGTGTGAGTAAACAATATTATTCTTCTTTTTTAAGACTACTAGTAACTTCTTAATAAGTCAATATAACAATTCTGAACGTTGGACGGATGGGTGGGAAACTGGTATTATTCGCTCTATGATACCCCTATGGAGTAAAAAGGGGGTAATTCTTGTATTATATACAATTTATGGCGGAAAAAAATAATAAAAATGACAAAATAATCGTTAAAGGCGCACGAACACATAACTTGAAGAATGTGACTGTTGAGATGCCGCGCAATAAAATGATCGTATTTACGGGGCTTTCGGGTTCTGGGAAGTCTTCGCTTGCGTTTGATACTATTTTTGCAGAGGGACAGAGGAGATATGTTGAATCACTTTCTGCATACGCACGTCAGTTTTTGCATCAAATGCAAAAACCGGATGTGGATGAAATAATAGGACTTTCTCCAGCGATATCCATTGATCAAAAAACTCGCTCTTCAAACCCGCGTTCAACAGTGGCGACAATTACAGAAATTTATGATTACCTGCGAGTGCTTTATGCACGTATAGGAAAACCTCACTGTCTTGTGTGTGGAGATGAAATTAAAAAGTTATCAAATGAGGAGATAATAAATTTTGCGCTGAAAAAAATCAAAAAATCAAAAAAAGGAAATTCAATACAAATATTTTCTCCTGTAGTAAGAGGTAGAAAAG